>JBEIUL010000084.1:0-8095 GCA_040374395.1 Phycisphaeraceae bacterium | reverse complement strand
CGGGCTGGTGTTGCCGTCGAGGCAGACCGGCTCGTCGAACTTGGCGGTCACCGTGCCGACCGCCGCTCGCGGCGTGAGGTCACGACGGGCGAGCTCGACGAGGTCGGTCCCGAGCGACTCGGGCGCCCCGCCGTTGGTGTCGCGGCAGAGGATGAGGCTGACGGGCACCGGGCCACCCGAGTTCGAATAGCCGAACTCGACGCAACGGATCTCGCCGCTGGTGAGGCCGCTGAAGGAACGGGCGAAAGTGTTCGCCGTGGTGGTACCGCCACCGCCGCAGGCCACGCCACCGACCGTGAGGTTGGGGTCGTTCGACTGGGTGGTGTTATCCGGACCCGGATCGTCGCAGACGTCGGTGGAGACCGGGCAGGTCGCCGAGGTACCGGTCACCTCGAGCACGTAGTTGTTGATGGCGCCCGAGCCGCACGGGAGGCCTTCGAAGCCCTGCGGGGCGACGAAGATCTTGTAGGTGCCGGCGTTGAGGCAGGCCGTAGCCGTGTTCGGGCAGCTGCCCGTACCGGTTCCGAGGGTCACGGTCGAGGTGCAGGTGCCGCCGAGGATGAGCAGCGTCGAGAACGAGCCCGACGAGACCTTGGCGGTGACCTGGGTGTCGGCCGAGAGGGTCAGGCTGTACCAGTCGGTATCACGGGTACCCGCGTTGGCCCAGAAGGTGCCGGCGACCTTGTCGCCGAGCGCGATCGGCTGGACCGGCGCGCCGCCAGCCACGTCGTTGCAGCCGCCGTTACCGCTCGAGCCGCAGGCCTCGTTCTCGGTGGCGTTGCTCGTCGGGAGCTGGCAGGCCTCGGGCAGCGTGAAGCTGATGGAGCCGGTGCCGGTCTGGCCGGAGACGTAGCTGCCCATGCGGACGTAGTAGGTCTTTCCGGCAAGGGCGTTGAACGAGAGGGCCGACGCGTACGGCGTCACGCCGTCGGTGAGGAAGCACTGGCCGCTCGCACCGTCGTCGTTGCACGCAACGAGGGCGGTATTCAGGGTGTTGAAGTCCGGCGTGGCGGTGTCGAACGCGTAGATCGCCAGCTTGTTGTCGTACGAGACGGTGCCGCAGGTCGAAACCGTGCAGACGCCGTTCGCCGCCGAGGTGAACTTCCACCACACGTCATCGAAGAACGTGTTGGTGCCCGACTGGCAGGTGCTGCCCGGGTGATCGGGGCCGTCCATGGTGGCGCCGACCGAGTTGAAGGGATAGGCGCCGGTGGCCGGGACGAGCGTGGCGTTCGTCGCGCAGTTGTTGGCCGGGCCGGTCGGGGTGCAGGTGTAATAGAAGACGCCGCACAGCTGGACGGCCGCGTTCACGCAGTCGATGTCCCAGCCGATGTCGCAGCAGAGCGGGTTGGTCGCACAGACCTGGGTGCAGCAGACGGCATCGTTGCAGCCGGGCGCCCCGTGGGGGTTGTTGCACGCGCCGGTCGCGCCATCGCAGCCGCCGCTGACCGCTTCAACGGTGATCAGCATGGTGCCGGCGCCGGCATCGGCGTTCCAGCCGCCGATGCGGATGTAGTAGGTGGTGCCGCCGGTGAACGAGATGCCCTCGATGATCGACTCGTAAAGGGCGCCGCAGGTGTCGTCGTCGCAGTCGACGCGGGTGAGCGCGGCGCAGGTGCCGGTGTAGACCACCATCGAGGTGTCGTAGCTCGAGCCGCACAGGGTGATGACCCCGAGACCGGAGGCCGGCGGGGTGAACTTGAACCAGATGTCCTTGCTGGCGCCCCAGTCGAGGAACGGGCACGGGCCGTCGGCCGGCGCGTTGGCGCTCGGGGTCATGTTGTTCGTGTTGAAGTTGACCGCGGTGTCGGCGGTCACCGTGATGGCGTTGGTGCACTCGTCACCGGCCACCTGGCCGAAGGCCGCGCCGCCGGCGGTGAACGCCGCCGCCGAGGCAAGGATCAGTCCAAAGGTCCGTCGCATGTTCAGAACTCCGTGAATAGGAACCAGCAATCCCCTGCGGGGAGATCGTCATCCGGCCGCGCCGAATGGAGATCACACGCGGATCTCTCCTCGGTCGGTCGGCTTGTTGCGGAGGCTCACGACATGAGCCACCACACTGGAACATAACTCTCCTCGTCCGAATACCAAGTGGAATTTGGCGAACTGGTTCAACTCGATGGAATTCGTTCTGACGGGGGCTAACGCGTTCAAGGCCAAAAGAAAGTCGGTATTCTAGGACGTTGCATGCCTGCACGGATCGTCATCTGGTTGCTTGGAGGCGCCCTTCTGGGCACGGCGGTGGCCGCGATCCTTGCTCTGCTCATGCCAAACGCTGAAGCGGCATGGAGACTTACCGGAACCGGCGGGTTATTGGCCGCGTCCTGCTTGGCCTCGCTCCCGGCGGTTCGCTCCTGGGAGAGCGGCCATCCCTCTATTTACTCCCGGGTTGCTTCGGTGGTCATCGCAGGAGCGCTGGCTATCGGACTAGCCGCCATCTGGTGGGAACCGATCTTCGGCCGGACCGGCTTCGAAGCGGATCGGCTTTGGGTCACCGACCTGCTGCTCGGGTTCTGGTTGCTGCTTGCGTGGTTGCCCTTCCGTCTGCTGGCGAATCCCTGGTGGCGACGGACCGCCATCGTCGTGCTCGCGATGGTGTCGACCGCCTTCCTGCTGTTCGTGGTCGAGGTCCTCGATCTGTGGTCGGGAGACAGCGGGAGTCGCGGCTCGATGCTGCTCACGTACGCACCGCTGCTCGGAGCGCTCGCCCTGCCCTCGCCCGCGGACCATCGGTCGATCTGGCGGTGGGGACGATGGCTCGGGGTCGCCGCGGCCGTCACGGCAATGGGCACGCTGCTGGTCGCCCTTCCATCGAGGTGGGATGACCCGAGGCTTGCCGCCGGCCTCGTGCAGGCGGTGACCGCCCTGACCGCAATCGCCCTGCTTGCCGCGGTCGGCGTGGCGCTCGAGCTGGCCAAGGGTCCGCCGTGGCGGAAATGGGTGCACCGAATCACGATCGGGCTGGTGGCGCTTGAGGGGGCTCTCGTCACGCTGTCGGTCGAGCAGCTGGTCGGACCCGAGGTGATCGTCCCGCTCGGGCTGGTGGCGGTGGTCGGACTGGTCGCGGCGGTGCTGCTCGACGCGGTCGGGCGGATCGCCGAGCGGAAGGCACGGGCGGTGGCGACCCTCACGGATGTGCGGCTGTCGTGCCCGCGGTGCGGGAAGTCGCAGGCGATCGGGCTCGGCCGGGTCGGGCGGTGCGAGCGGTGCGGCCTGGGCATCGAGGTCCGGGTTCAACAGGACGAGTGCCTGCGGTGCGGTTACTCGCGGGTCGGGCTGTCGGCCGACGCGACGTGCCCCGAGTGCGGGGCGGCCGGGGCGACCGTGACCGACGGCCTCGGGTCGGACGCGAGGATCGCGTAGAAGAGGCCGTCCCGGGGAGTCCCGTCCTTCACCACGTGCTGCCGGAGGATGCCCTCGAACCGCATGCCGAGCTTCTCGAGCACGCGGGCCGATACGCGGTTCCCGACGAAGCAGTGGGCCTCGATGCGGTTGAGGCCGAGCGTCTCGAAGCCGAAGCCGAGCACCGCGGCGGCGGCTTCGGTCGCGAAGCCACGGCCCCAATGCTCGACGCCGATCCAGTAGCCGAGCTCGGCGCGGCGGTGACGGGGGACGACGTCGAGGCCCATCGCACCCACGAGACGGCCCTCGCGGGTCGTGATCGCGAAGGTGAAACCGGTTCCGGCGGCGGCGGCCGGTGCGTGATTCCCGAGCCAGGTCTCGGCGTCGGATGGGGCGTACGGGTGCGGAACGTAGAGCGTGGCCGCCGCGATCTGGGGATGCCCCGCCAGACGGACGATCTCGGGGAGGTCAGGACCGCGGAACGGTCGCAGCAGGAGGCGGGACGTGCGTAGTTCGGGAATCACCGGCCCGATCGTACCGGCACCGGCGATGGGACCGTATCGTGGGGACCTTCATGGACGTGGCTTCCCGCCGGGAGGTTCTGGTCGGACTCGCGTCGCTGGCCGCGGCGAGCCGTGGCTTCGCGGCGACGGTCGATCCGCCGGCGACGGCCTCACCCTTCGGTCCTGGGGATCTGGCCGGACTCGAACGGATCGTCGGGGTCTCATTCACCGACGACGAGCGTGCGTTGATCGTCCGAACCGCCGTCGAGCACGTCGACATGGTGCGGGCGATCGCGAAGGCTGGCGAGCTTCCGAACGGCCTCGCGCCGGCCACCGTCTTCCGTGCCGAGGTGGCGGACGTGCCCGAACGTCCGGTGACCGTCGGCGGGGATCCGCGGTCGCTGCCCCCCGACCCGCCCCCGCTTTCCGGCGACGACGACTCGATCGCATTCGCGCCGGCGCATCAGCTCGCCGCCTGGATGCGTCGCGGCGAGATCACGAGCGAGCGGATCGTACGGCTGTCGCTCGCTCGCATCCGTCGGCTCGATCCGAAGTTGAAGTGCGTGATCACCGCGTGCGAGGAATCGGCGATCGCCGAGGCCCGGGCCGCCGATCGCGAACTTGCGGCGGGCCGCTGGCGAGGTCCGCTGCATGGCCTCCCGTACGGGCTGAAGGACCTGTTCGACACGAAGGGGATCCGGACCACCTGGGGCGCCGAGCCGTGGCGTGATCGCGTGCCCGATCGCGACGCGTGGATCGTGAGCCGGCTGCGCGACGCGGGCGCGGTGCTGGTCGCGAAGACCGCGGTCGGGGCGCTCGCGTACGGCGACATCTGGTTCGGCGGGACGTGCCGCTCGCCGTGGAACATCGAGAAGGGCTCGAGCGGCTCGAGCGCCGGATCGGCGTCGGGCACCGCCGCCGGGCTGTGGGCATTCGCCATCGGCACCGAGACCCTCGGTTCGATCGTCTCGCCCTGCCTGCGGTGCGGCGCGACGGGCCTGCGGCCGACTTTCGGGCGCGTGCCACGGACGGGCGGCATGTCGCTGGTTTGGTCGATGGACAAGGTCGGGCCGATCGCGCGATCGGTGGACGACACCGCGCTCGTGCTTGCCGAGATCAACGGCTTCGACGCGGACGATCCGTCGAGCGTCGAGCGACCGTTCCACGACGATCGGGGACTGGACGCCCGCGGACTGCGCATCGGGTTCGTGCGAAAGTCGTGCGAGGCGGGCGACGACGCGGCCCTGCACCGGCGTGCGCTCGATGCCCTGCGTGACGCCGGCTGCACGCTCGTCGAGGTCGAGCCGCCGGCGGTGGACACGACCCCGCTGCTCATCCCGCTCATGGTCGAGGCCGCGGCGGCCTTCGAGGCTCTGACGCGGTCGAACCGCGACGACGAGCTCTCGTGGCAGGCGCCGGAAGCGTGGCCGAACACCTTCCGCCGCATGTGGCTGATGCCCGCGATCAACCTCGTGCAGGCCGATCGCCTGCGGCGGCGGGCGATGGAGGCGGCCTCGCGGTTCTTCAACCAGGTCGATGCGGTGCTCTCGCCGTGCTACGCCGACGAGCTTCTCACGCTGACCAACGCGACGGGGCATCCGTCGCTCACCCTGCCGGTCGGGTTCGATGCGGCCGGCGAGCCCTACGGGATGAGCCTCATGGGTCGCCTCTTCGACGAGGGGACCCTGCTGCGGGCCGGCCGCGCCCTCGAGTCGCGGACCGGCCTCGGCGGCCGCCGGCCCCCGGACGCCTGACGCTACCATGCGGCCCCAATTCCCCGGGAACCCGCCGATGACCCTTGCCGCCGTCGATCTCGCGTCGTACCTGCCCGTCCTGCTCATCGCGGTGATGGCGATCATCTTCGTGATCGTCAACATCGGGGCGTCGCTGCTCATCGGGCCGCGGTCGGACAATCCCGCGAAGGGCATCGCCTACGAGTCGGGCATGGACCCGATCGGCAGCGCCCGCAAGCGGTTCAACGTCCGCTTCTACATCATGGCGATGACGTTCCTCGTCTTCGACATCGAGATCATCTTCCTCTACCCGTGGGCGGTCTCGTTCACGCAGCTCGAGCCGCAGGGCGCCGAGTCGGCGCTCTTCCTCGGGCGGATCCTCTTCTTCATCGCGACCAGCGTCGTGGCGTACGTGTACGCGTGGAAGAAGGGCGTCTTCAGCTGGGACTGACGGTCACCAACGCTCGGAATCGGACTTCGGCGAGAGGTGCCAGGGGTCGCTTGGCTGCCCGTTGATCGTCGTGCCGTTCTGGATGCCGGTCCGGACCAGCTCGAGGAATTCGCAGGGGAAGGGCAACTCGACTCGCGAGAGCTCGTCGAGGCGATGGGTGTCGTCGGGGGCGAGCCGTATGGCCGCGGCCCCGAGGTTGTCGTCGAGCTGGGAGAGGGTGCGGGCGCCGATGATGGTGCTGGCGACGCCGGCGCGGTCCATGACCCAGCGGAGGGCCACCTGCGAGGGCGTCGCGCCGCGGGCGGCGGCGATCTCGCGAAGGGCGTCGATGATCGCGAACGCACGCTCGTTGAGGAACTTGCTGTCGGATCGCACGCGGGTCGATCCGTCGTCCTTCGGCGGGTTCGTGCGGTCGAACTTCCCGCTGAGCACGCCGCCGCGGAGCGGGCTCCACGGCGTGACGCCGAGGCCGAGGGCGCGGGCCATCGGCATGAGGTCGGCCTCGACGGTGCGCTGCAGCAGGCTGTACTCGATCTGCAGCGCGACGAGCGGCGTCCAGTTCCGCAGGTTCGCCTCGTACTGGGCCTGCACGCAGACCCACGCGGGATGGTCGCTGAACCCGAGGTAACGGACCTTCCCCTGCCGAACCAGCATGTCGAGCGAGTGCATCACCTCGTCGATCGGCGTGTGGCGATCCCAGAAGTGGGCCCAGTAGAGGTCGATGTAGTCGGTCTTGAGGCGACGAAGCGACTGGTGGCAGGCCTCGACGATCGACTTGCGGCCGGCGCCGCCGCCGTTCGGGTCGCCGGGGTACAGGTTGCCCATGAACTTCGTCGCGATCACCGCCCGGTCGCGGCGGCCGCGGCCGGGGCCGGTCGTGAAGTAGTCGCCGAGGATCGCCTCGGAGTGGCCCTTGGTGTAGATGTTCGCGGTGTCGATGAAGTTGCCGCCGCGCTCGAGGTAGCGCGAGATCACGCGGTCCGAGTCGGCGGGGGTCGAGCCGAAGCCCCACTCCTCGCCGAAGGTCATGGCGCCGAGGCAGATCGGGGAGACGCGGAGGCCGGAGCGGCCGAGGGTGACGAAGTCGGTGAGGGACATGGGTTCACTCCCGCGGCCGCGAGGCCTTCAAGGTGACGATGACGGTCTCTTCCTTGCCGTCGCGACGGAGCACGATGCGCACCTGGTCACCGGGCTGGTGCTCGCGGAGGCGGGCCATCATGTCGCCGGCTCCGTTGAGTTCCTTGCCGTCCCAGCTGAGCAGCACGTCGCCCTTGCGGATGCCCGCGTCGGCGGCGCTCGTCTCGGCCGAGACATTCTCGACGATGACGCCGGGCTCGCCCTCGTCGGCCATGCCCGGCATCACGCCGAGGCGCACGCCGGCGTAGCCGCGGTCGGGCGTCTTCCCGCCGTCGGTCGAGACGAACTTGAGCCGCTCGGGATCGTCGACGAGGTCGCGCGAGACGCGCTCGACAAGATCGAGCACCGCGAGGGCCCCCGCGGGATTCACGGTGTAGCCGCGGTCCTCGGGCTTGTGGTAGGCGTCGTGCGTGCCGGTGAAGAAGAAGAGGACGGGCACGCCCGCCCCGTAGAAGCTCGCGTGGTCGCTCGGACCCCGGCCGCTCGGGTCGGCGTGGATGGTCAGGCCACTGGCCTCGAAGTGCGGGGCGAGCTTCGCGTCGAGGCCCTCGGCGCTGCCGATGCCCCCGACGTTCAGGTCTTCGCTGCGGAGACGGCCGATCATGTCCATGTTGAGCATCGCGTTGATGCGGTCGGCGGGCAGCGACGGGTTCTTGACCCAATGCCGCGAGCCGTCGAGGCCGCTCTCCTCGGCGCTGAAGCCGAGGAAGAGCACGCTGCGCAGGTTCGCGTCGGCGGGCGCCGCGTCGTACTCGGCCTTGAGACGGCGGGCGAGGACGAGAAGCCCCGCGGTGCCGCTCGCGTTGTCGTCGGCGCCGGGATGGAGCTTCCCGCGATTCGCCGGATCGGCGCCGAAGTTGCCGTAGCCGACGTGGTCGAAGTGGCCGCCGATGACGAGCCACTCCTCGGCGAGCGGACCGCGGCCGCGG
>JBEIUL010000258.1:0-4360 GCA_040374395.1 Phycisphaeraceae bacterium | reverse complement strand
TCCAACCCGTGGACTGAGACCCCGACCAGCTTTGGACCGGACCGATTTGGACAGGCCAAACGACACCCTCAAGTTTGGACAGGCCAAGTTGCCCGGCCAAGAGGCCCGTCTGGAACCGGCGGGCGAAGGCCGTCGCAACGGGCTTGGACAGGCCATTCGAACCGGCGAGGCGACCCCCTTGGACAGGCCAATGGACAGGCCAACTCGACTTTTTGGACAGGCCAACTCCACGTACCGGACCGTCGAATCGACGCCTGTCCAACCCGTGGACTGAGACCCCGAACAGCTTTGGACAGGCCAGACGACGCTCCAGACGACACTGCGGATTGGACCGGCCACGTGGTCGCCCCGTGGCCGAATCGACGACCGTCGGTTCCCCCGCCGAGGGCCCCCTGCGGTCGGCATAGACTCCGCTCCCCATGATCCCCCTCGGGACCGAACGCGACGGACGCGGCCCCTCCCGCGCGGTGATCGGACTCATCCTGGCCAACGTGCTGGCCCGGGTGATCTTCGGGCCCGGCGGGAACCCCGAGGCGTGGATGGCCACCTGGGCCTTCAGCCCACGGGACCCCCACTGGTGGAACCTCCTGACGTACCAGTTCGCCCATGATCCGGGATCGTGGCTGCATCTCGCGGGGAACATGCTCTTCCTGTGGGTCTTCGGGCGTCCGATCGAGGCGCACGTCGGCCCCCTCCGGTTCCTGCTCCTGTACCTGACCGGCGGCGTGATGGCCGGGCTGGCCCACTGGGCCACGAGCTCGAGTCCCGTCATCGGGGCCAGCGGCTCGGTGGCGGCGGTCTCGGGGGCGTTCCTCGCACTCTTTCCCCGCAGCCGGGTCTTCGTCTTCTTCCCCCTGGCCGGGATCGTGGCCCTGCCGGCGACGGTGCTGATCGTGATCTACGTGGTGGTCGACCTCTTCGGGCTGCTCGGCAGCGGCCGAGGCGGGATCGCCCACGTCGCCCACCTCGCCGGGTACGGCTGGGGCCTCGGGCTCGGGCTGCTGTCGCTCAAGTTCGGCGGGGCGCCGCGGGGCGAGACCGACCTCGTCTTCCTGCTGCGGCAGGCGGCGCGGCGACGGGAGATGCGCCGGGCGATGCGGGGCGGAAGCCCTTGGACCGGTGCCGCACCGTCGCGGGTCGCCGCGGGGCCGCTCGAGGGCCGCGATCGCGAGGTCGCCGAGGCTCGCGCCCGCGTGCAGTCGGCGCTGCGGGCCGGAGACGGCGTGACCGCGATCCGCGAATGGAACGCGCTGCACCGGCTCGATGCCGACGCCCGGCTGCCGGGACCGGCGCAGCTCGACCTCGCGAACCGGCTCTATGCACACGGCGACGCGGCCGCGGCGCTCGGTGCATACGAGTCGTACCTCCGCGGACCGGTCTCGGCGGGCGAGGCCGATCCGGTGCGGCTCCTCGTGGCGTCGCTGCGGCTTCGCTTCCGCGGCGACCGGGCGGCGGCGCTCGAGCTGCTGAAGGGCCTGCCCGAGCGGCTCCACCAGCCCGAGCAGCGGAAGCTGGCCGAGGAGCTGCTCGCCGAGGCCTCGGCCCCGGCGTGAGCGTCACGGCCCAGGTTTCGGCTTCCGGTTCCGCGTGCCGGGGGCGGAGTCACCGAGCGTCCGCCGGGTGCGCAGCAGATGGTGGTAATGCCGCGCGAAGCGGTGCGCCTCGTCGCGGATCGCCTGGCAGAGCTTGAGGCCGAGATTCTCTCGCGACAGCCGGATCGGCTCGCTCTCGGCCTCGATGAAGATGAGCTCTTCCTTCTTGGCGAGGCTGATCACGATCGGCGGTCGGTCCGCGACGCCCTCGAGCGCCTCGAGCGCGGCGTGCAGCTGGCCGAGGCCGCCGTCGATGAGCAGGACGTCGGGGCGGATCTCGTCGTCGCCATGGGGGTCGCGATCGCGGAATCGCCGCGAGACCACCTCGCGGATCGCCCGGCAGTCGTCGTTGTCGACGCTGCGGATCTTGTATCGCCGGTACGCGCTCTTGAACGGCCGGCCGTCGATGAAGCAGACCTTGCTGCCGACCGTCTCCGAACCGCCGAGGTGGGCGATGTCGATCGCCTCGAGGCAGCGGATCGGCTCGGCGAGGCCCAGCGTCCGCTGCAGGCTCTTGAGCCCGCCGCTCGGGTCGCCCGCGAGGATCGTGACTTCCGGCTGCCAGTCGTACTCGACGCTGTCGCGCCGCTCGCGGTCGTCGAGACGCTCGATCGCCGCGATCTGGTCGCGGAGGGCCGCGGCCCGCTCGTAGCGGCGGTCGGCGGCGGCGGCCTCCATCTCGGTCCGCATCTCGCGCAGCATCACGCTGCGTTTCGAGCCGAGGAAACGCAGGAACCGCTCGATGTCGGCGCGATAGGCCTCGGGCGGGATGCGGTTCGCGCACGGCGCGGTGCACTGGTTGATCGCGTGCAGCAGGCACGGGCGGAAGCGGCGGTTCGCGGGGTCGTCGCTCCTGATGTCGAGCTCGCACGTGCGGAACCGGAACACCCGCTGCAGCAGCTGCACCGCGTGCCGCAGGCTCGCGACCGAGACGAACGGCCCGAGGATCCTCGCCCCCTTGAACCGCTCGTTCGCCGGATCGCGGGTGATGAAGACGCCAGGGAACTCGTCGCGGAGGGTGATCGCGAGATAGGGAAACGTCTTGTCGTCGGTGAGCTTCGCGTTGAACCGGGGCCGCGTGTCCTTGACGAGGCGGCTCTCCATGAGGAGGGCTTCCCACTCGCCCTCGCACGGGATCACGTCGAAGTCGCGGACGATCCCGAGCATCTCCTGCTTCCGGAAGCCGAGGTCAGCGCTCGGGACGAAGTAGCTCGAGACGCGGTCGGGCAGCCGGGCGGCCTTGCCGACGTACAGGACCTGGCCCCCCTCGTCCTTCATCAGGTACACCCCCGCGACCTCCGGCAGGGTCCGGGCCTTGGCCAGGAGCCGCCGCAGCCGGTCGGGCTGGGGCTCGCCTTCGGGCCAGGACGGGCTTTCCGAGCCGGGATGGGGGGTCTTGCTCGGCCACGCGAGGACTCTATCGGGCCTTCCTCCCGGCCGGGTCTCGCCGCGGACGCGCCAGACCGGCCGGGCGAGGTCCGCGGAATACCCGTCCATTTTCTTGCCCCGATGGTTGCGGGGCCTTCCCGTTGACCGATAGGATCATGATCTCGGGTCCGCAACGTCGCGGCCTCGAGCCGATAGACCTGGTCTCATCAACACGCGGGCCGAAGCCCGCACGATCGCTCAAACTCCAAGGAGAGTCCCCAGATGAAGTTCGCTTCGCTCATCGCCGCCGCGGCCCTCGCCGCCTGCCTCACCGCCTGCCAGTCGACCCACACCCACGACGCCTCCGCCGGCGCCGTCAGCGGCAAGGCTGACTGCTGCGGCAAGTGCGGCGGTGGCGACAAGGCCGCCCCGGGCGCCGTCAGCGGCAAGACCGACTGCGCCACCAAGTGCGCGACCCCCTGCACCGGCGAGAAGGCTGCCCCCGGCGCCGTCAGCGGCAAGTCGGACTGCGCCACCAAGTGCGCGACCCCCTGCACCGGCGAGAAGGCCGCCCCCGGCGCCGTCAGCGGCAAGTCGGACTGCGCTACCAAGTGCTCTGGCGAGGCGAAGGCCGCCCCCGGCGCGGTCAGCGGCAAGTCGGACTGCGCTGCCAAGTGCCCGGCCAGCTGCACCAAGTGATTTGATTTGGTGACCTGACACATCCGCGATCCGCTCCCGGTCCACCCGGACGGATCGCGACCATGATCGACGAGGCCCGCCCGGCATCCCCGGGCGGGCTTCGCTTTTGGCCGCGCGGAGGCCGATTCGCGCCCGGTATCATTCGCGGCCCCATGAGGCTCCTCACGCTCGCCGTCACCGCCGCGCTGCTCGCCGCCGGCTGCTCGTCGACTCCGACCCCGCTCGAGACCGCGATCCACGACTCGTGGAACCGCTACGGCGATGCGAAGGGCACGCCCGAAGCGGCGAAGGCCGCTGCGCAGCGTCCCGTCGGCATCCTCGCCGAGGCCCCCGGGGCGTGCACCACGACCGGGATCATCGAGGACGTGTGCGCCGTGAAGGGCTGCTGGATGAGGCTCCGAGACGACGCCGGAAACGAGGTCCTCGTGCGCTTCGCCGACTACGGCTTCTTCGTGCCCCGCAACGCCCGCGGCCGCAGCGCGGTCGTGTTCGGCAACGCCGACGTGCAGGTTCTCTCGGTCGAGGCCCGTCGACATCTGGCCGAGGACGCGGGCAAGACCCCCGCCGAGATCGCCGCGATCCGCACCCCGAAGTCCGAGGTGACGATCGTCGCCCATGCGGTGTGGATCCAGGGCAGCGGTCTCCAGCCGCCCTACGCCCCGATCGCGGCCGAGGATTGCCCGACGGTCGACGCGTCGGTG
>JBEIUL010000226.1:0-4730 GCA_040374395.1 Phycisphaeraceae bacterium | reverse complement strand
GGCGGCGACGCCCCGATCTCCGTCCAGACCATGACCGCCGGCTACACCTACGACGTCGACGCGTGCGTGGCCGAGATCCGCCGCTACGCCGAGGCCGGGGCCGACGTGGTCCGCGTCGCGGTTCCCGAGCGGAAGGACACCGAGGCGCTCGCCCAGATCCTGCCGCAGGTGAACGTGCCGATCGTGGCCGACGTCCACTTCCACTACACGCGGGCCCTCGAGGCGATCGAGGCGGGCGTCCACAAGATCCGGCTCAACCCGGGCAACATCAACGACCGCGACCAGGTCAACTCGGTCATCGACGCCTGCAAGGAACGGGGCCTGCCGATCCGGATCGGCGTGAACGAGGGCTCGATCATCGAGCGGCGCGACAAGCAGAAGCGCATGGAGGAGCTCGGCAAGTACTTCGCCGGCCACCGGTCGGGGCACCTCCTCGCCCTCATGATCGCCAAGCTCGAGGAGTACCTCGACATCTTCGCCGCCCGCGATTTCCACGACGTGACCATCAGCGCGAAGTCGATGGACCCGTCGCTGGTGATCGACGTCTACACCGAGATCTCGCGGCGGTTCGACTATCCGCTGCACATCGGCGTGACCCACGCGGGCCCGAAGTCGACCGGGACCATCCGCTCGGTCGCGGCCCTGTCGACCCTCATCGCCAACGGCATCGGCGACACCCTGCGGATCTCGTACGCGAGCGACCACGCCGACGAGGTGAAGGACGGGCTCGAGATCCTCTACTGCCTCGGGAAGCGCGAGCGGAAGGGCGTCGAGCTCATCGCCTGCCCGACCTGCGGCCGCATCCAGGTCGACCTCTTCTCGCTCGTGAAGGACGTCGAGCGGAAGCTCTCGAGCGAGATCTCCGTGCCGATGAAGGTCGCGGTCATGGGCTGCGTGGTGAACGGGCCGGGCGAGGCCGAGGGGGCCGACGTCGCGGTCTTCGCTGGCGACCGCCGCGGGATCATCTACGTCCAGGGCGAGCGGGTCGCGAACGTGCCCGAGGCCGAGATCCTCGACCGGCTGCTCGCCGAGTGCCGCACCTTCCAGGCCCGCGTCCAGGCCGGCGAGGCCCGCCTCGGCGAGAAGAAGGTCGAGATCCTGCCTCCGGATCCGATCGGGGAACTCGGCTCGGGGGCGGCCAAGATCGCCGCCGGCCTCGTCGACAAGGTCACCGTCGGCGGCCGCTGAGTCCGGTTCGGGGCCACGTTCGGAACTTCCCTGCGCCGCGGGATCGGATCGCGCCGTAGGTATAGTCCGCCCTGCCCGGCCGTCGGGCCCACGCCGCCACATCCCCGGATCGAGCATGCCTTCCCAATCCCGCCGTCCCGCCTCCGCCCCCGGCTTCACGATCGTCGAGATGCTCGTGGTGGTCGCGGTGATCGTCGCCCTGATGGGCCTACTCCTCGCCGGGCTCCAGTCCGCGCAGCGGACGAGCCGCCGGACGAAGGCCGCAAGCGACATCCGCCAGGTCGGGCAGGCGTGGATGCAGTACGCAAGCACCTACGGCGACGCGTGCATGCCGGGATACCTCGACGACGGCGTCCAAGCGGCGTGGAAGGTCAAGTTCAAGGACAAGTCGGGCGACCGGGTCCCGGCCGCGTACGCCCGGACCTACCCCTACCGGCTGCTTCCCTACCTCGACCACTCGCCGGACATCCTCTTCGGCTACCTCGAGGCGACCGACGACTTTGCCTACACGGTGAAGAACGCCGACGGTGCCCAGAACGACGCGGGCATGGACGTCGCCTCGAGCCAGCCGGCCTTCGGCTACAACGCGTTCTACCTCGGCGGCTGGTGGACGACGCAGGGCTCGGGTGCCGACGGCGTGCCGACCCTGACCTTCGGCAACGGCTCCTGGACGAGTTCCGACGGCACGCCGGTCCGCGGCCGCATCGTGGCGACGAAGGTCGGCGGCGTGAGCCAGCCCGACCAGGTCATCTGCTTCACCTCGAGCATCTTCCGCGAGCCCGGATTCTACAAGGACGAGTCCGAGGAGCGTGCGATCGGCGCGGCGTGGGTCGTTCCCGCCCGCCTCGGAGAGACCGAGATCTGGCGTCCGTCGGTGGGCGAGGCGATCGGCGTGCAGCTCGGCGGCGGCGCCCTCGTCGGCGAGATCTTCGGACAGCCGCTCGCCGACCTCGCCGGCTCGACGATCCCGGCCGCCGCCGGGTCGCTGCTCGAGGTGCTCTCGCCGCAGGCGGTTCCGCTTCGTCGCTTCGGCTCGGCCTGCGTCGCGGCCCACGTCGACGGGAACGTGAACTTCCTCAGCATCGGCGACCTGCAGGACATGCGGCGGTGGATGAATCCCGCCCTCTCCGGGCAGGGCAACCCGAATTCGTTCAGCCACACCGACGAGTGAGCGGTCGGGAAGCGGATCAGGCCCCGCGTCGCGGGCCGGTGCCGAATCCCTGCTGAGCGGCCGCGATGAGCCCCTCGAGGCGGCCGATCGCCTTCTCGGCCTGGCCGCGGAACGCGGACGCCGCGAAGAGCGCGAAGATCGCCACGCACAGGCCGGCCGCGGTGCTCGTGAGGGCCTCGGCGATGCCGCCCGAGACCTCGCTCGGGTCGACGAGGGTCTGCTTCGCCCCGAGCACCTTGAAGCTTCGGATGATGCCGAAGACCGTGCCGAGCACGCCGAGGAGCGGCGCCGCCGCGACGATCGTCGAGAGGAGCGGCAGGAAGCGGTCGATCGCGCCGCGCGACTCCTCGACGGCCTCGACCGCGACGCCGTCGCCGGCGCCCTTCTCGAGCAGCCGTCGGGTGACGACCGCGTAGGGCGTGTCCTTCCCCTCGATCATGCCGCGGACCCGCTCGGCGTTGCCCTCGCGAAGGGCCTCGGTGAGGCTGCGGACGCCGTCGACCGAACCGCGGTCGTGGATGCGGCGCCAGTAGAGCGTTCGCTCGATGGTCACGCCGACCGACAGCACGCTCAGGGCGGCGATCGGGACCATGACCGGCCCGCCGCCGCGGATCGCGGTCACGACCTGTTCGATGAATCCGGGGGCGTCGGACATGGGGTCGAGGATGATAGTGCGGGCCGCTACCATCGCGGGCATGTCCTCGACCGCCGCCGCCGATGCCCTGCCCGCCGCGAGTTCCCGCCTGCTTCCCGCGATCGAATCGTCGCTCGCCGCCTCGCTGGACGCGGCGGGCGGGGCCGAAGGCCTTCCGCACGGGCTGCTCGCGGCGTGTCGCCACGCCACGCTGGGCGGCGGGAAGCGATTGCGGCCGATCCTGACGCTCCATGCCTGCGCCGCCTGCGGCGGCCGCGAGGCGGACGCGATGTCCGCGGCGGTGGCGATCGAGTTCATACACTGCTTCAGCCTCGTCCACGACGACCTGCCGGCCCTCGACAACGACCGCCTGCGGCGCGGGCTTCCCACGGTGCACGTGGCCTTCGGCGAGGCGATGGCGATCCTCGCCGGCGACGCCCTGATGTCGCTGGCCGTCGAGATCGCGGCGGCCAGCCCCCGACGCGGCGGCGAGATCGTCCGCGAGCTCGCGAACGCGACGACGCGCATGATCCACGGCCAGGTGATCGACACGCTGGCCGGCGAGGGGGTGACGGGCACGCCGGCGCAGCGACTCGAGCGGATCCACCGGCACAAGACCGGGGCCCTCATCGAGGCGTCCTGCCGCATGGGCGCGCTCGCGGCCGACGCCGACCCGCGACGGCTCGAGGCGATGGCCCGCTACGGGGCGGCGATCGGCCTCATGTTCCAGATCGTCGATGACCTGCTCGACGAGACGCAGTCGGCCGAGCACGTCGGGAAGGCGGTCGGCAAGGATCGCGAGGCGGGGAAGCTCACCTATCCGGCAATCCACGGCATCGACGCGTCGCGGCGGCAGGTGACCGAACTCCACGCCGCCGCCGTCGAGGCGATCGCTCCGCTCGGTGCATCGGCCGCCCCGCTCGTCGATCTCGCCGGCTTTCTCGCGTCGCGGACGCGGTGAGGGCGTCGCGTATCCGGTGGGGGCTTCGCGGACGCGGCGAGGACACGCGATTCGCGGACCCGACCGGACCCGATCCCGCTCCGGCGGTGAAACGGCCGGAGGCCGTCGGACGAAACGGAAAGCCCGGCATTCGTGCCCGGAATCGCCGCCCGGCGCCTGCCGGACCGGTATGCTTCGGCCTTCCGGCCTTGGATTCCCCACCGACATGAAGCACCTGCCCCGCATCGAGAGCCCCGCCGACCTGAAGCGGCTGCCCGTTTCCGCCCTTCCCGAGGTCGCCGCCGAGATCCGCGAGGCGATCTGCCAGACGGTCAGTCGCACCGGGGGCCACCTCGCCCCGAACCTCGGCGTGGTCGAGCTCTCGATCGCCCTCCACTACGTCTTCGACTTCGGCCACGACCGGCTGCTGTTCGACGTCGGGCACCAGTGCTACCCACACAAGCTCCTGACCGGCCGCCACCGGCTGCTCGACCGGCTCCGCATGCGCGACGGCATGGCGGGCTTCCCCGAGCCGCGCGAGTCTCGCTACGACCTCTTCTCGGTCGGCCACGCCGGCACCGGCATCTCGACCGCGGTCGGCATGGCCACCGGCGACACGCTGAACGGAGAGGGCTGGTCGCCCGAGAACCCGACCGGCCGTCGCGTCGCGACGATCATCGGCGACGCGTCGATCGTGAACGGCGTGGCGATGGAGGGCCTGAACGGGGCGGGCACGCTCAAGCGGCAGTTCCTCGTCGTGCTCAACGACAACGGCATGAGCATCGCCAAGCCGCAGG
>JBEIUL010000188.1:0-5345 GCA_040374395.1 Phycisphaeraceae bacterium | reverse complement strand
TTGAAGTCGATGGTGGTGCCGTTGAGGTAGAGGTAGCTCTTCGGGTCGCAGACCACGCGGACGGTGAACGCGTCGGTCGCGGTCGCGACGCCGCCCGAGTTCGCCTCCGCATCGGCCGCGACCGCCTTGCCGTCGACCTCGCGATAGGAGAAGTCCCAGGCCTCGTCGGTCTCCTTCTCCACCTCGGTCAGGTCGAGGAGATACGAGAAGCCGCTGCAGCCGCCGCCCTTCACGCCCACGCGGAGCTTGATCTTGGCGGGGTCGAGCTTCTCGCGGACGATGATGGTGTGGATCTCGCGGGCGGCGGTCGGGGTCACGTTCACGGGCATGGGAGTCGTTCCGGAAGTCGGGCGGGAATGGGGAAAACTCGAAAGGGAACCGCGGACTCAGTGGGCGTGGGCGGATTCCTCGACCGGATGGCCGTTCTTCCGCTTCCAGTCGTTGATCGCGGTGCGGATCGAGTCCTCGGCGAGCACCGAGCAGTGGATCTTGACCGGCGGGAGGCGGAGCTCCTCGACGATCTGGGTGTTCTGGATGGTGAGGGCCTCGTCGACGCTCTTGCCCTTGATCCACTCGGTCGCGAGCGAGGAGCTGGCGATCGCCGAGCCGCAGCCGAAGCACTTGAACTTCGCGTCCTCGATGCGGCCCTCGGGCGAGATCTTGATCTGGAGCTGCATCACGTCGCCGCACTCGGGGGCGCCGACGATGCCGACGCCGATGTCGCTGCGGCCGGCGACCTCCTTCGAGGTGCCGAACGTGCCGACGTTGCGGGGGTTCTGGTAGTGGTCGACGACCTTGTCGCTGTAGGCCATGGGTGGGGATCCTTCGGGGAAATCAGTGCTTCTGCCACTCGATCTTCGAGATGTCGACGCCCTCGCGGTGGAGGTCCCAGAGCGGGCTCATGGTCCGGAGGTGGTTGACGGCCCGCTCGATCAGGTCGATCGCGTGGTCGACGTCGGCCTCGACCGTGAAGCGGCCGAGCGAGAGGCGGAGGGAGGAATGCGCCAGCTCGTCGCCGACGCCGAGGCTCTTGAGGACGTAGCTCGGCTCGAGGCTCGCGCTGGTGCACGCCGAGCCCGACGAGCAGGCGATCTCCTTGATGCCCATGAGCAGGCTCTCGCCCTCGACGAAGCCGAAGCTCATGTTCGTGAGGTGGGGCAGCCGGCGGTCCTTGTGGCCGTTGACCTGAACGCCCTCGAGCCGGCCGGTGAGCTCGCGCTCGAGCTTCTGCCGCAGGCGGTAGAGGCGGTCGCGCTCGCCCTCCATCTCGGTCGCACAGAGTTCGCACGCGGCGCCGAGCCCGACGATGCCGGTCACGTTCAGCGTGCCGCTCCGCATGCCTCGCTCGTGGCCGCCGCCGTCCTGGATCGCCTCGAGCCGGACCCGCGGCTTCCGGCGTCGGACGTAGAGGGCCCCCACGCCCTTCGGGCCGTAGATCTTGTGGCCGGAGAACGAGAGCAGGTCGATGCCGTCGCGCTCGACGTCGGTCGGCATCTTGCCGACCCACTGCGTCGCGTCGGTGTGGAACACGATGCCCTTCGCGTGGCAGAGGGCGCCGATCTCGGGCACCTCGTTGATGGTGCCGATCTCGTTGTTCGCCCACATGATCGAGACGAGGATGGTGTCGGGCCGCAACGCCGCCTCGACCATCGCCCGGGTGATGACGCCGTCGGGCGGCGGGGTCAGGAAGGTGACGTCGAAGCCCTCCTGCTGCAGCCGCTTGCACGGGTCGAGCACCGCCTTGTGCTCGTGGGCCGCGGTGATGACGTGGCCGCGGCCGGTGGTGCCGGCGGGGCCGCGGGCGTACATGTGGGCGGCGCCCTTGATCGCGAGGTTGTTGCCCTCGGTCGCCCCGCTCGTGAAGATCACTTCCTTCGCGTCGGCCCCGATGAGGCGGGCGACCTGCTCGCGGGCGAGCTCGACGCCCTCTTCCGCGTCCCAGCCGAAGCGGTGGTTCCGGCTCGCCGAGTTGCCGAACTTCTCGCAGAAGTACGGCAGCATCGCCTCGACGACCCGCGGGTCGGTCCGCGTGGTCGAGGCGTTGTCCATGTAGATCGAGACGGGCTTGCGGGCGTTGGGGTTGTTCGCGGCGGTCATGGAGGGGTTCGGTTCGGGAAGGTGCTTGGGGAATCGGAAGCCACGGTTCGCCGCCGGGCCGTTTCCGGAGTCGCCGGTCGATCCGACGTTCGGGTTCACGAGGCGGCGGGTTCCGTTTCGCGGAAGACCCGTCCGACTTTCGTCCCCGGAGTTCGCGGGCCGGAGGTCCGGATCGCGCCCCGTCGACTCGTTGCGACTCAGTCTCAAGTATACGCCGACCTCCCGTCCTTGGCCACATTTCGCCCCTATCCTCGCCGCCATGCAGGTCCTCGAACGCGCGGCCGACCTCGCCGCGATCGCCGGCTCGGCCTTCGTCCCCACGATGGGGGCCCTCCACGACGGGCACGCGTCGCTGTTGCGGCGGGCCCGCGAGACCGGCCTGCCGGTCACGCTGAGCATCTTCGTGAACCCGACCCAGTTCGGGCCGAAGGAGGACTTCTCGCGGTATCCCCGGACGCTCGAGTCCGACTTGGCGATCGCCCGGGCCGAGGGCGTCTCGGCGGTCTTCCTGCCCGACGTCGCGACCCTCTACCCCGAGGGCCTCGAGGCGGCGAACCGGCTCGCGGCGACGATCCCCCTGCCGCCGGTCGCGACCGAGCCGGGGCTCGAGGACCGCTGCCGACCTGGGCATTTCGCCGGGGTGCAGCTCGTGGTCGCCCGGCTGTTCGACCTCGTGCGGCCCCGCGTCTCGGTCTTCGGCGAGAAGGACTGGCAGCAGCTGAAACTGGTCGAGGCGATGGTCCGGGGGGAACCCGACCGCTGGCCGGGGCTCGAGATCATTCCCCATCCGACCCGCCGCGAGCCCGACGGCCTCGCGATGTCGAGCCGCAACCGCTACCTGCGGCCCGAGGACCGGAAGCGGGCGATCGGCGTGCCACGGGCGCTCCAGGCCGCCCACGCGGCCCAGCGGGTCGCGACCGCCGAGCGGCTGCTGCGGGAGACGCTCGAGGCCCACGGTTTCGAGGTCGAGTATGCGGTGGTTCGGGACGGCGAGACGCTCCTGCCGGTGGCCGACTTCAGCGGCCCGACCCGGGCCCTGGTGGCCGCGAACCTCCGATGGACCGAGAACGGCGAGGATCGCCGCGTGCGGCTCATCGACAACGCGGCGATGACGATCTGGCGCTGAACCGGTCGGGCTCCGCTGCCGCCGCGGTGGTACCGTTCCGCCTTCGGAGGTCCGCATGAACCGCACCGCGTCCGTCGTCGCCTCGCTGCTCGTCCTCGCGTTCGCCGCGACCGCCGCGGTCGCCCAGACCGCCCCCGGGTCCGACCGGGCCGCCCAGAAGGCGAAAGAGCGTGAGGACGCCCGCCGCGAGAAGGAACTCGCCCGTCGCCTCGAGAAGCTCGATGACGCCGACCGGCGGGCGCTCGACGCATCGATCGGCTTCGAATGCCCGGCGTTTCCCGGCGAGGCCGAGTGGGTCGGAAGCCCGGTCAAGCTCGCCGACCTCCGCGGCAAGGTCGTGATCATCCAGACCTTCACGACGAAGGGCGCGGCCCGCACCGCTCCCGACCGGGTCGCGAAGGCGATCGACGGGCTCGGCGACGGCGTGCAGCTCGTCGCGGTCCACACTCCCGAGGCGATCGACAAGGCGAAGACGCTGCTCGCGAAGGACGCGGCCCCCGGCCCGGTGCTGCTCGACGCGAAGGGCGAGTGGTGCGATTCGGTCGGCGCGTTCAAGCGCCCGGTGAACATCGTCGTCGGACGCAACGGTGACGTGCGGGCGACCGGCCTGACCCCCGAGGGCGCTGCGGCCACCGCGAAGGAGCTCTTGGCCGAGGAATGGGACGTCGCGATGCAGCCGACCAAGCGGACCGAGGCGCCGGTCGCGGTACAGGCCGGCTTCCCGAAGTTCACCGACCCGGTCGGCTCGGCCGGCGACCTCCGCGGGAAGCCCGCGCCGCCGATGGGGAACGTGAACTGGGAGTTCGGCGAGCCGAACCTCGCGGGCAAGCTCGTGCTCGTCGACTTCTGGGCGACCTGGTGCGGGCCGTGCATCCGGGCGATCCCGCACATGAACGAGATCGCCAAGGCCTATCCGCAGGACGTCTGCGTGATCGGCATCTCGTCGGAGTCCAACAGCGACTTCAAGACCGGCCTGCTCAAGACCGACCTCAAGCGCAGCTCGTTCGCGTACGCCGTCGGCAACTCGCCGGGCGGGCCGATGCAGCAGGCGTTCGGCATCCGCGGCATCCCCCACGTCGCGGCGATCTCCTCGGACGGCGTCGTCCGCTGGCAGGGACATCCGATGAACCTCACGCCCGACGTGATGCGGGTCCTCGTCGACGCGAACCGCGGGCTGCGGAACGGAAGCGGCGCGGCCGCGGGCGGCGGCGGTCGCTGGAAGTCGGCGGCGAAGTGAGCTGCGTGGCGGGATGTCGAGGATCTTTCGCGCGACCCCGACGGGGCATGGCCCCGTCGCTCCGTGGGCCCGGGCGCCGGACGGCGAGGGGCCCGGTCCGGGGCGATGCCGGCGCGAGGGCCCCGGCGTGGTTCAGAAATCGCGGCGGATGACCCGCTGGGCGAGCTCGTCGAGCAGGTCGCGGACCGGACTCGGGGCGAGGCTCGCAAGTTCAGCGCGGGCGTCGGCCACGAAGCCGGCCGCGCGACGGCGGGCCTCGTCGGCGGCGCCGCTTCCCACCACGAGCCTCCGCAGGGTCGCGTCGTCGCGGGCGGCGATCGCCGCGAGGGCCTCCTGCCGCCCGGCCGGAGACGCGTTCGCGAGGTGGAGGATCGTCGGCAGCGTCATCTTCCCCTTCTCGAGGTCGCGGCCGACGCTCTTCCCGACGACCTCCTCGCGGCCCTCGAGGTCGAGCAGGTCATCCTGCACCTGGAAGGCGATGCCGGCGGCGGTCCCGTAGCGGCCGAGGGCGGCGACCGCCGGCTCCGGCGCGTCCGACAGCCTCGCGCCGAGCCGACACGCGGCGCCGACGAGCACCGCGGTCTTCCGCTTCACGATCTCGAAGTACGTCGCCTCGTCGAGGGCGAGGTCGTCGCGGTGATGGAGCTGCACGAGCTCGCCCTCGCAGAGCGTGTTCGTGACCGCCCCGAGGTCGAGGTTGAGCTCGGGCCGGCCGATCCGCGAGCAGAGGTGGAAGGCGTTCGAGATCAGGTAGTCACCGAGCATCACGGCGGCCTCGTTGCCGGAGAGCGCATTGATGGTGCGCCCCTTGCGGCGCAGCTCGGCTTCGTCGAGCACGTCGTCGTGCACGAGCGTGGCCATGTGGATCATCTCGACCGTCGCGGC
>JBEIUL010000361.1:0-3127 GCA_040374395.1 Phycisphaeraceae bacterium | reverse complement strand
GGCCCGGCTGGGCTCGTTCGTGACCGTGACCGCGGTGGCGCTCCTGCTCTGGCTCTGGGCGGCGGGCCGCACCACCGAGGTCGCGTCGATCTCGGTGCAGGCCCGTTTCGCGAGCGGAGATCCCGGTCGCGTCGCGGTGCTGCCCGGCACGCCGTTCACCGTCGAGCTGCGGCTGCGCGGATCGCGCCGCGACCTCGACGAGGCCGCCTCGCGGCTCGGCGGCACGGTCGTCGAGTTGCGCAGCGGGGCCCCCGGCGTGCCCGCCGCGATCGGCACCCACGTGATCGATCTCGCCACGAGCATCGACCGCAGCGACGAGGTCGCGCGGCTCGGCGCGGTCGTCGACGGCGCGAACCCCGCGAGCGCGACCATCGAGATCGTCGAGCTCGTCTCGGTCGAGGCCCCGGTCGTGCCCGACCTGCCGGGCGTGCGGCTCGCGGGCGGCGTCGCGGTCGACCCCGAGCGGGTCGCGGTCCGCCTTCCCGCCTCGCTCCTGCGTCGCCTCGAGGGCGCCCCGCGGATCGAGGCGTACGTGCCGCCGTCGCAATCGGAGGCCCTCGCGGCCGGGCGCCGACACGCGATCGAGGTCCCGCTGCGGCTGCCCGAATCGCTCGAGGGCGAGGCGGCGCTCGTGAGCCTCGAGCCCGCGCGGGCCCGGCTCGCCTTCACCATCGCCGACCGCAGCCGGACCGCGACGCTGCCCCTCGTGCCGGTGCAGGTCGCGGGGCCGCCCGAGGACCTCGAGGCGTTCACCGTCACGCTCGCCGACGGGTCGGAGTTCCTCCGCGACGTCGAGGTGCGGGGCCGGGCCGATCTCGTCCGCGACCTCGAGGAGGGACGGGCGAGGGCGATCGCGTTCATCCACCTCAGCGCCGACGACCTCGCGAAGAAGGTCTCGCGAAAGCGGATCTCGCTGTGGATGCTGCCCGAGGGCGTGACCGTCACCGGCGTGGCCGGCGGCGAGGAGACCGCCCCCGCCGTCGAGCTCACGATCCGCGAGCGGGTGCGGCGGTAGCGGCGGCCCCGTTCACTTCCACGCCGTCGCGTGCCACTGCTTCTTGCCGCGGCGCAGGAGGATCCGCCCGCCCGGCAGCAGGTCGCCGGTCACCAGCCGGCGGTCGGCCGCGGCCTTCTCGCCGTTCACGCTGATCGCGCCGTTCTGCAGGAACTCGCGGGCCTCGCGCTTGCTCGCGACGAGCGAAGTCAGCGGAAGCAGGTCGGCGAGCGACGCTCCCTCGCCGCCGAGCTCGCCGATCGCATGCGTCGAGCGCGGCACGTCGCCGAAGACCTCGCCCAGCGTCCGCTCGTCGAGGCCGCGGAGCTCGCCGGAAAAGAGGGCCTTCGCCGCCGCCTCGGCCCGGTCGGCCTCGGTCGGCCCGTGCAGCAGCGAGGTCATCTCGCGGGCGAGCCGCCGCTGCGCCTCGCGCTCCTGCGGCCGGGTCGCGGCGGCGTGCTCGAGGCCCTCGATCGTCGGCCGGTCGAGGAAGGTCAGGGTCCGCAGCAGCTTCCCGACGTCGGCGTCGGTCACGTTCAGCCAGTACTGGTGGAAGGCGTACGGCGAGGTGCGATCGGCGGTGAGCCAGACCGCCCCCGACTCGGTCTTGCCGAACTTCGTGCCGTCGCTCTTGAGGAGCAGCGGCGCCGTGAGCCCGAACGCCTCGGCCTCGCCGCCCTCGTGGCGACGGATGAGGTCGACGCCGCTCACGATGTTCCCGAACTGGTCGCTGCCGCCCATCTGCAGCGTGCAGCCCTCGCTGCGGCGGAGGTGCAGGAAGTCATAGGCCTGCAGGATCATGTACGAGAACTCGGTGTACGAGATCCCCTGCTCGCGCTCGCGCAGCCGGCTGGCGACTGAATCCCGCTGGATCATCGCGTTCACCGAGAAGTGCTTGCCGACGTCGCGCAGCACCTCGAGGTAGCCGAGCTTCCCGAGCCACGCCGCGTTGTCGAGTATGGTCGCGCGGTTCGAGAGCGACGGCGAGAGGTCGAGCACGCGGGCGAAGATCTCCCGCTGCCTCGCGACGTTGGCCGCGACCGTCTCGGCCGAGAGCAGCTGCCGCTCGGAGCTCTTGCCGCTCGGGTCGCCGATGAGCCCGGTTCCGCCGCCCATCAGCACGATCGGGCGATGGCCGTGCCGCTGGAGATGGGCGAGCAGCTTGATCGAGATGAAGTTGCCGACGGTGAGGCTGTCCGAGGTCGGGTCGAAGCCGACGTAGCCGCCGCGGCGGCCCGACGCGAGGTGGCCGCCGAGCGCGTCGGAGGTCACCTGGTGCAGCAGCCCGCGCCAGGCGAGCTCGTCGAGGAACGATTCGGTGCCGCTCGCGGTCACGCGCCCGCTCATGCTCCAGCCCCGGCGAGCGCCGCCGACTTCCGGTCGATCGACGCCATGAGCGAGTTCCAGCTGGCGACGAACGCGTCGGCGCCGTCCTTCTGGAGCTTCGCCGCGAGGGCGTCGAGGTCGACCCCGGCCGCCGCGATCCGCCCGAGCGTCTCGCGGGCCGCGACGCCGTCGGGCGGGACGAGCCGCGTCAGCCGCCCGTCCTTCGCGAACGCCCGAAGCGTCTCCTCGGGCATGGTGTTCACGGTGTTCGGGCTCGCGAGGCCGGTCACGTACGCGTCGGCGGAAAGCCCCGGGTCCTTGGTGCCGGTGCTTGCGTACAGCAGCCGCTGCGGCCGCGCCCCCTTCTCGGCGAGGGCGAGGAACCGCTCGCCCGAGATCAGGTCGAGGTACGCCGCGTAGGTCGCCTCGCCGATCGCGAGGCCGAGCCGGTTCCGCAGGCCTTCCGGCAGGTTCGGGGTGGCGCGGTCCCACCGCGAGATGAAGAGGCTCGCGACCGAGCAGACATCGGCCGGCTTGCCATCCTTGACCCGCCGCTCGAGCCCGCGCATCCACGCCTCGGCGGCCGCGAGATACTGCGCGGTCGAGAAGAGCAGCGTCACGTTCACCGGCACGCCCGCCGCGGTCAGCCGCTCGATCGCGGGGAGGCCTTCCGGCGTGCCCGGCACCTTGATGAAGAGGTTCGGCCGGTCGGCCTCGGCGTGCAGGGCCCGGGCCTGCGCGACCGTGCCCTCGGTGTCGGCGGCGAGCGTCGGCGAGACCTCGAGCGAGACCCAGCCGTCGACGCCG
>JBEIUL010000070.1:0-8664 GCA_040374395.1 Phycisphaeraceae bacterium | reverse complement strand
GCCATGCTCGGCGACATCGCCACGCTGACCGGCGGCACGTTCCTCGCCGAGGAGCTCGGCCGCAACCTTGAGGACGTCGAGCTGAAGGAGCTCGGCACCGCCCGCAAGGTCGTGGTCTCCAAGGACGAGACCACCATCGTCGAGGGCTCGGGCAAGAAGAAGGACATCGAGGCCCGCGCCGGCCAGATCACGTCGCAGATCGAGCGCGCGACCAGCGACTACGACCGCGAGAAGCTCCAGGAGCGGCTTGCCAAGCTGACCGGCGGCGTCGCCATCATCAACGTCGGCGGCATGACCGAGTCCGAGATGAAGGAGCGCAAGGACCGGGTCGACGACGCCCTCCACGCCACCCGCGCGGCGGCGAAGGAAGGCTACGTTCCCGGCGGCGGCGTGGCCCTCATCCGGGCGATGCCGGCGGTCGAGGAGGCCCGCAAGAAGGCCAAGGGCGACGAGAAGTACGGCTTCGACATCGTCCTCGGGGCCCTGTCCGTCCCGTGCGCCCAGATCGCCGAGAACGCCGGCCACGACGGCGACCTCGTCGTGTCGAAGGTCGCCGAGGGCAAGGGCAACTTCGGCTTCAACGCCGCGACCGGCGAGTACGGCGACCTCGTGAAGGCCGGGATCATCGATCCCGCGCTCGTCGCGAAGACCGCCCTGCTCAACGCCGCGAGCGTGGCCGGCCTCATGCTCACGACCGACGTGATCGTGACCGAGCTCAAGGAGGAGACGCGGCCCGTCGAGGGCGCGATCTCCTGATGCACGTTTCGCCGACGGGCCGTCCGGACCCGCGCCGGGCGGCCCGTCGGGCCTTTTTCGGGTTCCGGGCCTGACTCCATGCCGACGAGCCGCTGCTACTACGAGGTCCTGGGCGTCGAGCGCACCGCCGACGGCGAGGAGATCAAGCGCTCGTACCGCCGCCTCGCGATGAAGTGGCATCCGGACCGCAACCCGGGCGACGCCGACGCCGAGGCGAACTTCAAGTCGGCGGCCGAGGCGTACGAGGTCCTGTCCGATCCCGAGCGGCGGGCCCGCTACGACCGCCACGGCCACGCGGGCCTGCGCGGCACGCCGGGCCACGACTTCCGCACGATGAACCCGGAGGACATCTTCTCGATGTTCTCCGACATCTTCGGCATGGGCGGGGGCGGCGGCCGACGGGCCCCCTCCCGCGGCCTCGACCTCGAGACCGAGGTCGAGCTCACGCTCGAGGAGGTGCTCACCGGCACCGACAAGGACGTGAACTTCCGCCGCATGGACCTCTGCCCGACCTGCGAGGGTGACGGCGCGAAGCCCGGCTCGAAGCCCAAGAAGTGCCCGACCTGCGACGGGCAGGGCCAGGTCGTCCAGACCGGGCTCGGCGGGATGTTCCGCATGGTCACCGCGTGCCCCGAGTGCCGCGGCCGACGCGTCATCGTGAGCGACCCCTGCGACGAGTGCCGCGGCAGCGGCCGCATGAGCGCCCGACGCTCGCTCGCCGTGAAGGTCCCGATGGGCATCTCCGACGGGCAGGTGATCCGGGTGCCCGGCGAGGGCGAGCCGCCGCCGCCCGAGGCCGGCCTCGGCGGCAAGGGGCCGCGCGGCGACCTGCACGTCGTGATCCGCGTGAGCGAGCACGAGCATTTCACCCGCGACGGCGACGACCTGGTCTGCGTGCAGCGGATCGCGTTCGCGCAGGCCGCCCTCGGCGCCGAGCTGACGTTGAAGACCCTCGACGGCGAGGCGCATCTCGCCATCGAGCCGGGCTCGCAGCACAACGACGTGCTCGAGCTGCCCGGCGAGGGGCTGCCCAATCTCCGCACCCGCAAGCGGGGCGAGCTGAAGGTCGTCCTCCAGCTGGTCGTGCCCAAGCGGGTCTCCGACGAGCAGCGGCGACTGCTCGAGGAGTACGCGAAGACCGAGGAAGTCGACACCAGGAAGGACTCGCCCGGCCTCTGGCAGCGGGTCAAGGAGACCTTCGGCGGCTGATCCGCCCGAGGCCACGGAGCCGACCATGACCACCGACCCGACCGGAACCGAACCCGCCGACTCGCCCGAGATCCGCATGGGCGATGACGCCGCCAGCCTGCTCGAGAAGGTGATGGCCGAGCGCGACGAGGCGGTCGAGGGCCGCAAGCGTGCCCTCGCCGACTTCGTGAACTTCCAGCGCCGCGCCGTCGAGAACGAGCAGCGGGCGGTACGGCAGGGCGTGGTGCAGGTCGCCCGCAACCTGATCCCGGCCCTCGACCAGTTCGATCTGTCGCTGCTGCAGGCCCCCGCGACGCTCACCGTCGACCAACTGCTCAAGGCGATCGAGATGACCCGCAACGAGCTCGTCCGCACCCTCGAGCGTAGCGGCATCGAACGCATCGCCCCCGCCGCCGGCGACGAGTTCCAGCCGACGTTCCACGAGGCGGTCATGCGGCAGCCGGCGCCCGGCCTGCCCGCGAACGTCGTCGCGAACTGCTTCCAGCCCGGCTACCGGCTCGGCGACGTCGTGCTGCGGCCGGCGAAGGTCGCGGTCACGCCCGAGTGAACCAAGCGAGCCTCCGGGATGCCCACCTACGAATACGTCTGCGGCAAGTGCGGTCACGAGTTCGAGCGGTTCCATTCGATCCTCGCCGAGCCCGTCAAGAAGTGTCCGGAGTGCGGCAAGAACGCCGTGACCCGCAAGATCGGGATGGGCGGCGGCGTGCTCTTCAAGGGTGGCGGATTTTACGAGACCGACTACCGCAGCGAGGGCTACACCAAGGCCGCCGAGGCCGAGAAGGGCGAGGCGAAGGCGAAGGACGGTGGCGAGGGAAAGAAGGACGGGAAGGGTGAGGCGAAGCCAGAAGCCAAGCCAGAGGCGAAGACCGACGCCAAGCCCGAGTCCAAGCCCGCCCCGAAGCCGGAGGCGAAGCCCGAGCCATCGTCGAACGCCACCCATCGCTCGCGGGTCGGCCGCGGCATCGGCAACATCCTGCAGAACCCGCCGAAGCCGAAGCCCGCGCCGAAGGCGAAGCCGGCCGGGAAATCGCGCCGGAAGTGACCCGTCTCGGGAGCCGGCCCGCGGATTCCCCTGATGGACGCCCGATCGGTCGGCAGTTCGGCCGCGTGAAGGACACCCTGCGGTACCTGCCTCAGCCGCCTGCCTTCACCACCTCCGGCCTCCGGTAATCCAGATCCGGTCGCCTCGACGGGTTCCGCTCGACGTGGTCGGTGCGCCATACACCGACCCAACGCCCCGGCTCGATCTCGTGCAGGGCGTACTCGGGGCGGTTCGGGACCGTCGCCGGCCTCGCCCCCTCGGGCGGGTACGGCCACCACGGCACGATGCCCTTCTCGAAGCCGGGCAGCGTCGCGAACTCTTTCGCGCTGCCCACCACCTCCTCGACGGTCGTGAGCCGGCCCTTGCGCTCGCGGAGGCCCGGGATCGACCGGAACAGCCCGCGGGTGTACGGGTGCAGCGGCCGGTCGAAGAGCTCGAACACGTTCGCGTACTCGACCACGCGGCCGGCGTACATGACGCAGACCACGTCGGCGTTCTCGGCGACCACCCCGAGGTTGTGGGTGATCAGCATGATCGCCATGTCCTTGGTCCGCTGGAGCTCGCGCAGCAGCTCGAGGATCTGGGCCTGGATCGTGACATCCAGCGCGGTGGTCGGCTCGTCGGCGAGCAGCAGGCTCGGCTGGCACGCGAGGGCCATCGCGATCATCACCCGCTGCCGCATGCCGCCCGAGAACTGGTGCGGATACGCCAGCATCCGCGACGCGGGATCGGGGATGCCGACGTCGGCCATCGCCTTGATCGCGATCTCGCGGGCCCGTTCCGGCGAGACCTTCTGGTGCAGCAGCACCGCCTCCATGATCTGGTCGCCGACGGTGTAGACCGGATTGAGCGAGGTCATCGGCTCCTGGAAGATCATCGCGATCTTCCCGCCGCGGACCGCCAGCATCTCGCCCTCGGACATCGAGAGCAGGTCGCGGCCCTCGAAGAGGATCGACCCGCCGTCGAAGCGGCCCGGCGGCCGCGGGATGAGCTGCATGGTGCTCATCGCGGTCACGCTCTTGCCGCAGCCGGACTCGCCGACCACCGCGAGGGTCTGCCCGCGGTAGACGCTCATGTTCACGCCCGCGACCGCCTTGATCCGCGGGCCGCCGGTCGAGTTGTCGAAGCTCACCTCGAGGTCGGCGACCTCGAGGACGGGCTTGCGGGGCGCGGGGTGGCTCTCGACCGTCGACATCAGTGGGCCGCCTTCCTCAGCTTGGGATCGATCGCGTCGCGGAGGGCCTCGCCAAGCAGGTTGTAGGCGAGCACGGTGAGGAAGATCGCGAGGCCGGGGTAGATCGCGAGCCACCAGACGAACGTGCCGGTGGTGCCCGTCGCGCTCGAAAGCAACTTGCCCCACGAGGCCTGCCCGTCCGGGCCGAGGCCGAGGTACGAGAGCGTCGCCTCGGCGAGGATCGCCGCCGCCACCGCGAACGAGCTGTCGACGAGCACCGGGGTCACGCCGTTCGGCAGCATCTGGCGGAAGAGGATGTTCCGCAGCGGCAGGCCGATCGCCCGCGACGCCTGCACGAAATCCTGGTTGCGCAGCTTGAGGAACTCGGCCCGGGTGAAGCGGGCGGCGCCGGTCCAGCTCACGCACCCGATGATCGCCATCATCACGTAGGTGTTCCGGGGCAGCACGCCCGCGGCGACGATGAGGAGGAACAGCACCGGGATCGCCATGAAGATCTCGACCACGCGGAAGAGCAGCAGGTCGACCACGCCGCCGAAGTAGCCCATCAGGGCCCCGACGGTCACGCCGATGATCACGGCGATGCCGGTCGAGACGAGTCCGATCGAGATCGCGAGCCGGCACGCCCAGAGCATCTGGCAGAGGACGTCCTTCCCGAGGGCGTCGCTGCCGAGCCACATCATCCGCTGGCCGAACTCGGTGCCGCGGAACTCGGGCAGGGCGTCGCCGACCCGGGTGAGGGGCGGCTTCACGTAGAGGTCGCTCCGCGAGAGCTGCGGCGAGAACGCGATCGGGGGCCAGATCGCGGTCGCCTTGCCCTCGTTCTCGAGTTCGACGTAGCGCTCGAGGTTGACGAGCGGTTCCTTCCACCGCGAACCGCTGGCGACGGCGACCGCCGCGATCACGAGGGCCGCGATCACCATCCGCCCCCGCCACCGCTCGGGCGGCACGAGCAGGAAACCGCCGAGGCAGGTCACCGCGGCGACCGCCGCGGCCGCCGCGTAGGGGAACCAAGCGTTCGCGTTCCAGGCCTTGAGCCACGCCGGGGCGTCGTTGTCGTTGGCCCAGCTCGAGAGGCCATAGCAGGCCGCGACCGCGAGGCCGGCCTGCAAAGCCAGCGCGAACGCGTCGCGAAGGCGGGCCGCCCGCGGCCGGGCGAGCGGCAGCGCCAGGTACGGGCCGATCACGAGCGCCGCCGCGAGCAGAAGGAGATCCGTCGGCGTCAGGTGGGCGAAGAGCGGCCACGTCACGCGGGCCGGGTCGCCCTCGGGCAGGTCGAGCCGGACCATCCGGTACGGGTGGGCGTTCGCGAGCACCGGCGCGAACACCGCCATCGTCGCGATCACGCCGATCCACGCGAGGGCCGCGACCGCCATCGGCCGCCGCAGCACCCGGCTCCACGCGTCGGCCCAGAAGCCCTTGGCCTCGACCTGGCCGAGGCCGCGCATCACGTCGATGCCGGAGATCTCCGCGGGTTGGCCTTGGGGTGCGCTCATGGGAGGGGTACGGCGGAACTCATTCGAACTGCACGCGGGGATCGGCCGCGGCGTAGAGGATGTCGGCAAGCAGCAGCGCGATCAGGTTCACGCAGGCGATCATGAGCGTGTTCGCGAGGATCAGCTCGCGGTCGCGCAGGCTGATCGCCTCGAGGATGAGGCTGCCCATGCCGGGGATCGAGAAGATCCGCTCGACGACCACCGATCCCGCGAGCGTCGCGGGGAAGATCGTCACGAACATGGTGATGAGCGGCAGGAGGCTGTTCCGGAAGACGTGCCGCAGGACGACGTCGCGGCGGGGCACGCCCTTCGCGGTCGCGGTCCGCACGTAGTCGGCGTTGAAGTTCTCGAGCATCGCGGCCCGCGTCTGCTTCGACAGCACCGCGAAGCCCGCGTAGACCAGGCACGCGACCGGCAGGCAGAGGTGCCAGACCGTGTCGAGCAGCCAGCCGCGGATCCACGTGCCGTCCTCGGCCGTCGAGGGCAGGAACGTCCAGTCGTCGGAGGCCCGGTCGTGGAGTCCGCTGACCGGGAACCAGCCCGCGTCGGCCACGAACCCGACGAGCAGCACGCCCGCCCAGACCGCGGGGATCGACCAGAGCGCGACGTAGGTCGCCCCCGACAGCACGTCGAACCACGAGCCGCGCCGCGTCGCCGCGAGCACGCCGCTCGGGATCGCCACGAGGTAGATGATCGGGAACGCGATGAAATTGATGAGCAGCGTGACCGGCAGCGCCTCCGAGATCAGGTCGCCCACCGGCCGGCTGCGGCTGAACGCGGTGCCGAGGTCGGGCCAGGCGAGGCTCAGGAAGCCCGGGATGATCGGCACGCCCGCCTCGGGGAAGGGCTTCGCGCGGAAGCAGCTCTCGAGTTCCTCGCGGCTCAGGACCGCCCGCTGCCATGCCTCGTGCGCCGTCGCCGCCGCGGCATCGAGCGTCGGCCAGCCCGCGAGCGACCGGTCGGGTTCGCGGCCGGCGAAGGCCTTCGCGCGGAACTTGTTGTCGACGGTCGCGGCCCCCTCGATGCCCGCGTCCTTCGCGTAGGCGATCGCGGCCCGTTCCATCGCCCGCGACGCCGCGACCGACGCCGCCCGCGCCTGGGCGTAGTCGTTCGCGGCCTTGCGGTAGGCGTCCTGCAGCGCCTCCGTCGGCATCGCCGCGAAGTCGGGAAGGGTCGCGACCGTGAGCACGGGCAGCGGGAACCAGTCCGTCAGGGGCGGGCTCTTGACCGCTCTCGGCATCCGGAGCAGCTCGCCCGACCGGCCGACCTGGGCCCGCTCGCCGAACTTCACCGGGCTCACGCGGCCGAGCCACCGCAGGTACTGCACCGGCGCCGGCTCGTCGAGGCCGTAACGGTCCTCGAGGTACGCCTCGAGCTGCGCCGCCTTGCTCGCCTCCATCTGCCCCCCGCTCACCCGAAGGCTCGCGCCGATCCCGCCCGGGCTCAGCGCGATGAGCATGAACACGAGGAAGGTGATGCCGACCAGCGTCGGCACCATCAGGAGCAGGCGTCGGGCGAGGTAGGTTCCCATGGGGTGCCGTCAGTTCGCCGGCGTGGCCGCGGCCGGCCCGACCTTCACGAACTCGAGCGGATCGAGCCCGACCTTGTACTCGTTCACGTTGCCGAAGTCGCGGCTCACGAACCGCAGCCACGGCACGACCCGCATGAAGGTGTACGGCTGCTCCTCGTGCAGGACGCGCTCGAGCTCGTGCCAGACGAGCATCCGCTCGGCGGTGTCCATCGTGGTCCGGCCGCGGTCGATGAGCTCGTCCGCCTCGGCCGACTTCCACTGGACGAAGTTGTCGCCCTGATCCTCGATCGACGACGAGTGGAAGATCTGCCGCGGATCCGACTCGGGCGCGTTCGCCGACCAGCCCATGGTGAGGGCGTCGAAGTCGCGCCGCTTCTGCATGTCCTGCATGACCGACCAGTCGAGCACCCGCACCTCCATCCGGATGCCGGACTTCGTGCAGGCGTCCTTGATGAAATTGCTCATGCGCTCGGCGATCTCGCCGCCCGAGGGGCGCGTGAACTCGAAGGTGAACTCGTCGCCCGCCTCGTTCTCGAGCACGCCGTCGCCGTCGCGGTCGATCCAGCCCGCCTCCGCGAGCAGCTCCTTGGCCCGGGTCGGGTCGTACGGCCACGGCTGGATCGCCGAGTTCGCCGCCGGGCTCTCGGGGTTGTTCGCGCCCTTCGCGACCACGCCGATGCCCTCGTAGATGTCACGGATCATCCGCTCGCGGTCGATGAGGTGGGTCATCGCGAGCCGCACCCGCCGGTCGTGGAAGGGCGTGAGCTTGCCGTTCCGCGGGCCGGCGTTCCACGCGATGAAGCTGTAGCCCGACCGCATGTTCACCCAGTTGAGCGAGTAGTGCCGGTCGTTCCAGCCGGACTCGGCCTGGGTCTTCACGTACTGCGGAGAGCTCGGCATCATCATGTCGCCCTCGCCCTTGCGGTACGACACGAGCCGCGAGAGCTCGTCGTTCACGACCTTGAAGCGGCGCCGCTCGAGCGGCGGGCGGTTCCCGAGCGAGTTCCCCCAGTAGCGCTCGTTCCGGACGAGCACCACGTCGGTGCCCGGCGACCACTGGTTCGCCGGATCGAGCGCCTCGAGCTTGTACGGGCCGCTGCCGAGCAGCAGTCCCGTCGCCGAGTTGACCTGCGACGGCTCGAACTTCGCGTAGAACCCCTTCGGCAGCACGTACAGGCCGAGCGTGTAGGTCAGGTTGGTGAAGACCGACTTGTTGAACAGGTACTCGACGGTGCGGTCATCGATGACCACGACGTCGTCGATCATGTCCATGGTCGATCGGGTCCGCTCGGCCTCGACCTGCGGGTTCCGAACGAAGTCCATGAACGTCCAGCGGAAGTCCTCGGCGGTCACCGGCGTGCCGTCGGAGAAGGTCGCCCGCGGGTCGATTCGCACCCGCAGCCAGCGGCCGTCCGGATCGAGCTGCCACGCCTCGGCG
>JBEIUL010000135.1:0-6399 GCA_040374395.1 Phycisphaeraceae bacterium | reverse complement strand
GCACCTCGGTCTGGCCGCGCTCGTCGAGGCCCTGGATGTAGTAGCCGTGGCGGTAGAGCAGGCCGACCGCGCACAGCGGGACGCCGAGGTCGGAGGCGCTCTTCATGTGGTCGCCCGCGAGGACGCCGAGGCCGCCCGAATACTGCTGCAGGCTCTCGTGCAGGGCGTACTCCGAGCAGAAGTAGGCGATCCGCAGGTTCGCCCCGCCCGGATGCTTCTTCAGCGGCTCGCCGCTTCCCCACCACGACGGCCGCGTGAAGTACGCGTCGCGGGCGGCCCGGGCCGCGTCGAGGGCGGCCCGGAAGGTCGACTCGCCGCAGGCCTGCGAGAGCCGCGCGGGATCGACGCCGTCGAGCGTCACGAGCGGGTTGTGGTTCGTCGCGACCCACCGCACCGGGTCGAGGGCCGCGAACGGGCGGCGTCCCGCCTCGTCCCACGACCACCAGAGGTTCATCGCGAGTTCCCGGAGTTCGGCGCGGACGGATTCGGGCGTGAGGTCGTGGTGCATGAGAGACAGGTCAGGACGGAGGCGGAACGCGCAGGCTACCCGCTCGGGCCGGTCCGGAGGGAGCTTTCAGCGCGGCACGCGGCCAGCGCCCTCGGCCAGCCCGCGCAGCCGCCTCGCGTCGGCGGCGGACGGCGAACCGGGGTCGAGCCGCCACCGCCAGTTCCCGCTCGGCGTGCCGGGGAAATTCATCCGGGCCGACGGCCCGAGCCGCAGGGCGTCCTGCATCTGGACGACCGCGAGGTCGGCCGGCGAGGTCGCGGTGATCCGCAGCATCGCGTCGGCGACCGGCTCGCCCGGACCGACGTAGCGGCGGAATCGACCGCGGGCCGCGGCGTCGATCCCCTTCCACCAGCCGAGCACGGTGTCATTGTCGTGCGTGCCCGGGTAGACGACGCACCGCGGCGGATGGTGGCACGGCAGGTCGCCGGAATCGTCGCCGTAGAAGGCGTTCTGCACGATCTTCATGCCGGGCAGGCCGAAACGGTCCTTGAGGGCGATGACCTCGGGCGTGAGGTGGCCGAGGTCCTCGGCGATGAGCGGCAGGTGGCCCAGTCGCTTCCGCACCGCATCGAGCAGTTCCGCCCCGGGCGTCTTCCGCCAGGCGCCCTTCCGGGCGTTCTTCGCGCCGCCCGGGACCTCGTAGGCGTGGTGGAACCCGATGAAGTGGTCGATGCGGACCGCGTCGAACCGGTCGAACGCGACCTCGAAGCGGCGGCACCACCAGCGGAAGCCGTCGCGGCGATGGGCCTCCCAGCGGTAGTGCGGCTGGCCCCAGAGCTGGCCGTCGCGCGAGAACATGTCGGGCGGAACGCCGGTGAGCACCTCGGGCCTTCCGTCCTTCCGCAGGCGGAAGAGCTCGGGCCAGGCCTGCACGTCGGCGCTGTCGAGGCCGGTGAAGATCGGCACGTCGCCGACGAGCAGGATGCCGCGGGCGCGGGCCGCGGCCCGCAATTCCGACCACTGGCGGGCGAAGATGAACTGGAGGAAGGCGCGGTAGCGCGGGTCTTCCCCCGGCCCGAAGCGGCACCAGCCGTCGAGCCAGTCGCGGTTCGCGCGGGCGAACGAGCGGTACGCGGCGGTGCCGTCGCCGCCGGATTCCATCCACTCGATGAACGCGGCGAGGAGCCGCGCCGACTTGAACGCGCGGGTCGCCGCGAAGTCGACCGGGCCGCGGCCGAGCGGCTTCGGGGCCTTCAGGGCCTTGCGCGGCAGCAGGCCGTCGTCGACGAGCCGATCGAGCGAGATCAACAGCGGCTCGCCCGCGAAACTCGACTCGGCCGAGTACGGCGAATCGCCTGGGCCCGCGGGCCCGACCGGCAGCATCTGCCAGACGGTCTGGCCCGCGTCGGCGAGCCAGTCGAGGAAGGCGTGCGAGGCCGGGCCGAGATCGCCGATGCCGTGCGGCGAGGGCAGCGAGGTCGGATGGAGGAGGATGCCGGCGCGGCGGCGATCGAGGGCGTTCGGGTGCTTCTTCATCGCTTGGTTTCCGTGGCGGGGAACGAGATCACGACGCCGCCGGTCGCGGGCACGACCAGCGTCGGGAGCTTCGCGAGGTCGGTGCCGCCGAGCAGGTCCCTCGCGCCGGCGGTCGCGCCGGGCAGCGTGACCGTCGCGTCACGCGAGCCGGCGTTCAGCGCGACCACGATCCGCTCGCCCGCGTTCGATCGCTCGAAGACCCATACGTCCTGGGCGTCATCGACGAGCAGCGTGCGGAACGAGCCGGTGCGGAGCGCGGCATGCGCCGCCCGCATCGAGAAGACCTTCCGGTACCACGCGAGCATCTCGCGGTCGACGCGGTCCTCGGGGCTGTCGTAGGGCTCGAGGTCCTCCCAAACCAACGGCTTCCGGTTCGTCGGGTCGTCGGCCCCCCACATGCCGGCCTCGGCGCCGTTCCAGATCATCGGGGCGCCGACGTAGGTCGCCTGCAGCAGGGCGAGCAGGCGGACTTTCCGCCAGATCTCCGGCCCCGGCTTGCTCCCGTCGTAGCCGGTCGCCCCATCCTGCGGGCGGTTCCCCTCGTCGTAGTTGCGGTCGGGGTTCGCGAGCATCGACGCGATGCGGTCGGTGTCGTGCGAATCGAGCAGGTTCTGCAGCACCGCGGTGACTTCCGCCGGATACGCGAGCCGCAGCTCGGCGAGGCGGCGGTCGAGCTCGCTCGCGGCGATCTTCCGCTCGCGGTTGCCGACCCAGGCGATCGCGGCGTCGGCGAACGGGTAGTTCATCACCGCGTCGAAGGTCGCGCCGTCGAGCCAAGCGTCGGCCCGCCGCCAGATCTCGCCGGTGATGTAGGCGTCGGGATTGATGCCCTTCACGACCTTCCGCCACTCGCGCCAGAAGCCCATCGGCACCTCGTTCGGCACGTCGAGCCGCCAGCCGTCGATGCCGTCCGACGGGTCGCCGTCGCCGTTCGGGTCCATCCAGCGTCGGGTGACCGCGAAGACGTGGTCCTTCACCTCGTCCGAGCGGAAGCCGTCGGCGGTTTTCGCGAAGACCGGCAACGCCCCGAAGCCCGCCCAGCCGTCGTATTCGAACGGCTCGAAACTGCGGACCGCGAACCAATCCCTGAACTTCGACCTCGCGCCCTTCTCCTTCACGTCGAGGAACGCCGTGTGCCGGTCGCCGACGTGGTTGAAGACGCCGTCGAGGATGACGCGGATCCCGTTCCGCTTGAGCTCGGCGACGAGCTCGAGGAACTCGCGGTCGCTCGCGGTCCACGTCCAGGTCCTCGGGTCGCCCGCGTCTTCCTGGGCGTCGGCCGCGGCGAAATCGCCCTTCGTGCCGAGGTTGTCGTCGATGTGCACGAAGGTGCGGGCGTTGTAGCGGTGGTGGCTGTCGGCCTCGAAGACCGGGTTGAGGTAGATCGCGGTGACGCCGAGTTCCTTGAGGTAGGGAATCATCTCGCGGATGCCCGCCAGGTCGCCGCCGTACATGCGGTCGAAGACGTACCACTTCCAGAAGCTCTGGCCGTCCTTCCCTTCCCAGTCGCTCGGCGTGAACCATTCGCTGGTCCACGGGCGGGTGCGATCGGGATCGTTCGCGTCCTTCCCGTTGCGGAAACGGTCGGCCATGATCTGGTACCAGGTCGCCTCCTTCGCCCAGTCGGGCGTCTCGAAGGCGACGAGCTTCGGGTCGAGTCGGTGGATCGCCGCCTCGCGGAGGGCTTCCTTTCCGTCGCGCACGACGAAGACGTAGCGGGCGTCGGCGTCCTGCGGCACGACCGTCGCCTCCCACCACGCGAAGACGCCGTCCGACAGCGCCGGCGACAGCGTCACCGGCTCGGTTCCCTCGACGTGCACCTCGACGGTCTCGGCGTCACCGGCCAGCGTGCGGAAACGAAGCAGCCACGCCCCGTCGGAGAGTTTCTGCCGGAAGATCGGCTTCTCGGGCTCGTGGCCGAAGGCGACCGCGTTCATCTCGCCGTCGCCGGCCTTGCCGCCGCCGCCCTCGAGATTCGCGAGGGCCCCGAGCCGCAGCACGCTGTTCCTGCCGCCGTGGTTGTCGTCGGCGCCGTCGGGGTTCCCGGGGTCCTGCGTCCAGCGGTCGCCGTCGAGGACGAACTTGTACTGGTGCATCCCGGGGCCGACCTCGGTGCGGGCCCGCCACGTTCCGTCGGCCCCCTTCACCATCACGAGGGCGTCGCGATTCCAGCCGTTGAAGTCGCCCGCGACCGACGCCTTCGCGACCGGGCGGTCGCTCTTGAACGAGAAGGTCACCTCCCAGCGGCCGTCGGCGAGGGGCTTCGCCGTGACCGACGGCGGCAGCTTCGCGGCCGAGTCCTTGGGCACCCGCGCTACGGCGACCTTCGGCGGGAAGGGCGGCGCCGCGAGCGACGGGGCCGCGAGGGCAAGGGCGACGAGGGCGATAAAGCCACGAAACGACGGGGAAAGTCGGGCCTGTTTCATCGGAGTGACCTGCGGGCGGGACGAATCCGGAAGCGCGGTCCGTATAGTACCCCTCCCCATGTCCCCGATCGTGAGGATCCTCGGGCTCGCGCGACGGCTGCTGCTGGCCTCGCTCGCGATCGCCGCCGCCGGGCTGGTGGTCTGGGCGTTCGCGCACGTCGTGATCCGCGAGCTGGTCGGCCGCGAGGAGGCCGGCGACGGCATCACCCTCACCGTCCTCCACTGGTCGGGCGACGGCGGCCAGGAGGAGGACGCGATCGTCGAGGAGTCGCTCGCCCGCTTCGAGGCGGCGAACCCCGGTGTCCGCGTGCGGCGCATCAACCCCGGCGACGCCGGCAGCTTCTACACCAAGCTGCAGACGATGATGGCCTCGGGCGAGCCGCCCGACGTCTTCTACATGGGGTTCGAGCGGCTCGGGAGCTTCGCGAAGCTCGGCCTGCTCGCCTCGCTCGAGCCGTTCCTCGAGGCCGAGAGGAGCCAGGCCGGCGCCCTCGACCTCGACGCGTTCTACCCGCAGACCGTCGAGGCGTTCCGCTTCGACGGCGCCCGCGTCGGGACCGGGCCGCTCTACGGCATCCCGAAGGATTTCACGACCGTCGGCTTCTACATCAACAAGGACCTGTTCGCGCGGGCCGGCGTGCCGCTGCCGAGGGACGGCTGGACCTGGGACGACTACCTCGCCGCGGCGCGGGCGCTCGGGAAGCTCGAAGGCGTCACCGGCAGCGAGTTCGTGACCTGGCCGGTCATGGTCCGGACCTACCTCCGCACCGAGAACGCGGAGGTCATCGCCGACGACCTCGAGACGATCCGCATCGACGAGCCCGCGACGATGGCGGCGCTCGAGCGGCTCCGCGGCTGGCGGCACGACGAGGAAGGCACGCTCACCAGCGGGAAGAGCAAGATCGCGACCGGCCCGAGCGTCTTCCTCGGCGGGAAGGTCGGAATGGCCGGGCCGTTCGGGCGCTGGGTCACGCCGAGCTACCGAACGATCCCGGCGCCCGACAGGGGCGGATTCGCCTGGGATTTCGTGCCGCTTCCCCGCGGCAAGGCCGAGGCGAACTGCGTGCTGACCGTGAGCTGGTCGATCGCGTCGGCGTCGCCGCATCAGGACGCGGCGTGGAAGCTCGTGAAGTGGCTGACCAGCGCCGAGAGCCAGGCCGCGAACGCCCGGCTCGGGCTCGCGATTCCCACGCTGAAGGCCGTCGCCGAGAGCGACGCGTTCAGCGACCCGACGCAGGAGCCCGCGAACGACCGCGGATTCCTCGACGCGATCCCCGAGGCGGAGGTCATCCAGTGGCCGACCGACCAGACCTTCGAGCAGATCCTCGGGAACAGCCTCGAGAGCGGACTCAACACCGGCGACCTCACGGTGACGCAGGCGGTCGAGCAGTTCCAGCGGCTGTGGCGCGAGCACGTCCGCTACCGGCCGGGCGGCGACGACCCGCCGGCGGTGCCGTGGCGAGGGCTCGGCGTCGCGGGCCTCGCGCTGCTCATGGCGCTCGGCCTCTGGTTCGCGACGCTCTGGCTGCGGGCCCCCGCGTCGGCCTCGGTGCGGCGCGAGGAACGTGCGGGCTGGCTCTTCGCGGCGCCGTGGATCATCGGGTTCCTCGCGTTCATGGCGGTGCCGATCGTGGTCTCGGCGGCGATCTCGCTGAGCGACTGGAAGGGCATCGGCCCGCTGGGCGAGGCCCGCTGGGTCGGCTCGGACAACTACGCCCACCTCCTGCTGCACGACAGCCGCTTCCGGACGTCGCTGTGGGTGACGGTCTACTACGCGATCATCGCGGTGCCGGGCGGCCAGATCCTGGCCCTGCTCGCGGCGATGCTGCTCAACACCCGCGTCTTCGGCGTCGCGATCTTCCGGGCCGCGTGGTACCTGCCGAGCGTGCTCGCGGGCGTCGGCGTCGCGATCCTGTGGCGTTGGATCTTCGATGCCCAGAACGGCCTGCTGAACGAGCTGCTTCGCGAGCCGCTCGGGCTGATCGGGCT
>JBEIUL010000247.1:0-4461 GCA_040374395.1 Phycisphaeraceae bacterium | reverse complement strand
CTCGTCGCGAGCGCGCCGGGCCGCGACGTCATCGACATCCGCGCCCAGTCGGGCGGCGGACTGTTCCTGTACATCTACGCGACCACCCCCGGGAACCACATCCGTGACATCCGGATCCTGCCCGAGTCGCTCGCCGACGCCCCCGAGACGCCCACGTTCCATCCCGATTTCCTCGCCCGGCTCGGGTCGTACCGGGTGCTGCGATTCATGGACTGGGGAAACACGAACCTCACCGACGTCGCGCACTGGTCCGACCGGCCGAAGGAGGGCGACGCCCGCTGGAGCACCGAACGGGGCGTCCCGCTCGAGATCATGTGCGACCTCGCGAGCGAGACCTGCTCGGAGCCGTGGTTCAACATCCCGCACCTCGCCGACGACGACTACATCCGGCGGGCGGCCGAACTCATCCATGCCCGGCTCGCGCCCGGCCTGCGGGTCTGGGTCGAGCACTCGAACGAGATCTGGAACGGGATCTTCGACCAGGCCTGGTACGTCCAGGAGCAGGGCCTGGCCGCCGGACTCTCGACCGACGCGTGGCAGGCCGGGTGGTTCTGGCACTCGCGGCGCAGCGTGCGGATCTTCGAGATCTTCTCCGAGGTCTTCGGCAGCGAGCGTGAACTCGTCCGCGTCATGGGCGGCTTCGTGACGGTGCCATGGGGCAACGAGCAGGCGCTCGAGTTCGAGGATGCGTACCTGCATACGGACGTCCTCGCGATCGCGCCGTACTTCGGCCACGAGTGGGGCACCGACAACCTTGCCCAGACGCGGAACATGACGGTGAACCAGCTGCTGAACGCGATCCGCACCCAGTCGGTGCCCGCGACGATGGCGCTCGTGACGCAAAACAAGCAGCTCGCCGACCAGTACGGCGTGGGCCTGGTCGCCTACGAGGGCGGGCATCACCTGAACGCGCCGCAGCTTGGGTACAACGACGCGGTCCACGCGAAGTTCTACGCGGCCGCCCGGCACGCGACGATGGGGCAGATCTACTCCGAGTATCTCGCCCAGTGGCGGGCGATCACCGGCGGCACGTTCGTGAACTTCACGCTCTGCGGGCGCTTCACGCCGTGGGGCTGCTGGAGCGTCCTCGAGTGGATCACCCAGCCGTCGACGCCGCGCGAGCAGGCACTGATCGCCTTCGGGGCGGACGAACCCGCACCGGGGTGCGGCCTCTCGCCGTGCCCGGCCGATCTCGACGGCGACCGCGCGGTGGGACCCCTCGACCTCGGGCGGACGCTGAGCGCCTGGGGATCGGCCGATCCCGTCGCCGATCTCGACGACAACGGGGTCGTCGACGGCGCGGACCTCTTCGTCGCGCTCGCCGCGTGGGGACCGTGCCCCGGGTGATTCAGGCCCGGCGGCGCCTCGCCGCCAGACCCGCCATCGCGAACGCGGCGAGGACGCCCGGGGCGGGGACGGCCTCGAGTCGGAACGCCATGTCGTGCATCCCGTCCTCGAGGAACGAGATCGGGAACGGCGCGGTGCCGTAGCCGAAGCCCCCGCCCGGATTGTGGAAGACCGCCTCGGCGCCGTTCACCGTGTCGGACATCCGCCAGAGCCACTGCTGGCTGGAGACGAACGGGCGGACCACCTGGGCCGCGATCCAGTAGGTCCCGGCGTCGAGGACGAGGCCCTCGATGCTGAAGACGAGATCCTCGCCGACCTGCGTCCCGTGCAGGTCGGCGACGGTCGTCGCCCCGAGGTCGGGGCCGAGCAGGATGCGGGCCCGCACGTCGAGGTTGAGCGACGCGCCGTCGGCGGCTTCCTCGAGGCCGAAGATCCGCAGCGTCGAGATCGCCATCGACCCGGTGATCGTGAAGTCGTCGAGGCACCAGCAGCTGTAGGCGGGCAGGTTCGTGAAGTCCTGCGAGGCGAGCGCGGCCCCCTCGATGGGCGGCTGGTCGACCACGAAGGGGACTCCGCCGGACGCGACTCCGGACGCGGCGCCCGCGAGCGGAACGATGACGATCGGAACGAGGAACCGGCGCATGATCTTTCCCTCCGCCGCATCCGTCCGCGCCGACGGGACCTGGTGGCCCCTGACCGAAGGCGCGTGGATGGGTCGCCGCCAGAGTAGACCCGGGCCCCATCCGATCGAGCCGCCGATGCCGGAGTTCGATCGCTTCGGGCGATCGTTCCCGGGAACCCGATCGCGACGGCGGCGACCAGCGCGATTCCCGGGAAGCGGTTCCGGTTCGACGACACGTCGGGAGGCAAGAGAGCCCGGGAGTTCCGCGGAGGCACTACCCTTCCCTCCCCGGCGAGTTCGATCCGTGTCGGACTCGCATCCGATCCTTCCTTGCCTTGCCCTGCCCTGCGCCCTGCCCTGCTTTCCTTCGAGGCCCACTCCATGCTCACGACCTTCTGCTCGACGCTTCTCGCCCTCGCCGCCCCAGGTCCGTTCGCTGCCGAGGCCGCGGCGCCGATCGTCTCCGTCGCTCCGCCGGCCTGGCCGGCCGACCAGAAGGGCCTCGACGCCTTGGGCACCTCGCTCATGAACGAGTGGTTCAGGAAGGTCGTCGAGCGTGACGCGTCGAAGCTCGAGGCGGCGATGCTGCCCTGCTTCCAGCGGATCGGGTTCGCGGGGTCGCACGATCGCGCGACCGAGATCGAGGCGATCGCGTCGCTTGCGGCGAAGGCTCCGACCATCAGCGACGTGATAGCCACGCGGGCCGGCGACGCCCTGGTCGTCACCTGCCTCGTCGCCGTCGAGGAGACCCACGACGGGAAGCCGCTGCCGCCCGCCGCGACGCCCCGGATCGGCGTCTGGATGCCGGGCGATGACGGCTGGAAGCTCGCGGCGTGGGCGTCGCTGCTGCAGCCCGAGCCGCGACCGGCTCCGGCCTCGCCGTCGTTCGGCGGGGACGAGGCCCTCAACGCCGAGGGAACGGCGTTCGTCTCGAGGTTCCTCGGGGCGCAGCACCGCAAGGACCTCGCGGCGTTCACGGCGATGCTCGACGACTCGATGCAGGTCGTGAACTTCAAGGGCCAGAAGCGGAAGGCCGACCTCGAGACCGGCGCGAAGTCGGCGACGACCGGAGCGCCGACCGTCGCCGATGCCCGGACGAGCCGCTGCGGCGCGATCACCGTCGTGACCTGCAACCTTTCGATGTCGCAGAAGGTCGGCTGGAACACCCTGCCGGCCGACTCGGCCCCGTTCCTGCTCGTCTATTCGGGCACGGGCGATGCCGCGAAGGTCATCGCGATCGGCAACACGAACCGGCCGAAGTGAGGTCGGCGGCCAGCGTGCGTCTCGCGCTCGCGGCGATCGCTGGTCGGCGAGCAGCCCGCGCGGGTACGGTACCGTTCCGGTCCCCCGCAGCTCCGCCTCACCCCGCCATGGAACGCCGCGAACTCACCGACCGCTACCTCGCCGATCTCGGGCTCGAACGGGCCGCGCCGTCGCCGGGGCTGCTCGACGCGATCACTCTGCGGCACGTCGCGCGGCACTCGTTCGCGAGCGTCGGGCCGCGGCTCGGACTCGACCTGCCGATCGATCCGCCCTCGCTCTTCCGGCGCATCGTCGTCGAGCGGCGCGGCGGCTACTGCTTCGAGCAGAACGGTCTGCTGTTTGCGGTGCTGGAAGACCTCGGTTTCGACGTGCGCCCCCTGCTCGCCCGCGTGCTGCTCGGCGGAAGCCACCATCCCGGGCTGACGCACCGGATCAGCCTCGTGACGCTCGACGGGCGCCGCCTCGTCACCGATGTCGGCTTCGGGGCGTTCGGGCCGCGCGGGGCGGTGGCGATCGACGGCGAGGGAACCGGACCGCATCGCATCGAGGAGGTCTCGCCGGGCGAGTTCCACCTGCGGATCGACCGCGACGGGGCCCCGTTCTCGCTCTACCGCTTCGAACTGTCTCGATACGGCGAGGCCGATTGCGAGCTCGGCCACTTTTGGTCGCACCGCCATCCGCAGGCGACGTTCGTGAACCACCTCGTGGCGGCGAGGATCCTCGACGATGAGGTCCGTTCGCTGCGAAACCGCGAGTACCGGGTGATCCGCCACCCAGGCGAATCGCGCGAGCAGGTCTTCAGCGCTGGGCGATTGCACGGGATCCTTCGCGACGAGTTCGGGCTCGAAGTCACCGCCGACGAGGCGAGGCGACTGTTCGCGGAACTCGGCTGACTCCGGGCGGGCCGCCAGACCGAAAAACCGGGCATTTCGTGGGGTTATTCGGCGTTGAACCCGGAATCCGGGAGTACTCTTGGACCGTCGACCCGCGTTGAGCCCGTCATGCATTCCCTTCCGAAGTTCGCCCTCCTCCTGCTCGCCGCCCTCGCGCCCGCCGCCCCGCTCTCGGCGTCCTGGACCACGCCGCCGGTCACCGCGCCCGGCCTCGAGTACCGGACTTTCTGGAGCCCGACCGCCCAGGCCACGGTCAGTTTCCACGTCTACCTGCCGCCGGCGTACGCGAGCGAACCGGCGCGGCGGTTCCCCGTGATCTACTGGCTGCATGGCTCG
>JBEIUL010000459.1:0-2313 GCA_040374395.1 Phycisphaeraceae bacterium | reverse complement strand
GGGCCGGCGGATCCGCATGGACATCCGCGCCGACTTCGAGGAGTGGCTGCACGCCCGCGGCGTTCCCATGCGGACGGTCGACCTGACCGTCGGGGCGACCGGTGGCTGAGAACCCGAGCGTCTTCGACCTGACCCCGGAGTCCTTCGCCGAGCTCTGCCGGCGCGAGGACCTCCCGCCCTTCCTCGGGAAGCAGGTCCTCGAGTGGACCTACGCGAAGCGGGTCATCGATCCCGCGCTCATGACCAACCTCTCGGCCCGCAACCGCGAGCGGCTCGCGTCGCTCGTCGACTTCGGGCAGGGCGTGACGCTCGCCGAGCAGGTCGCGACCGACGGCACGCGGAAGCTGCTCCTCGGCTGGCCCGACGGCGTTCCGCACGCCGGGGCGACCTCGCTGCCGGTCGTCGGCCAGCCGCCGTCGCGGCAGACCGAATGCGTGATGATCCCGAACCCCGACCGCCGCACCGCCTGCGTCTCGAGCCAGGTCGGCTGCCCGGTCGGGTGCGCGTTCTGCGCCTCGGGCATCGGCGGGCTCGAGGGCAACCTCACGACCGGCCGCATCGTCGAGCAGGTCTGGCGGCTCTCGGGCCTGCCCGGCGTCGGCCGCATCTCGAACGTGGTCTTCATGGGCATGGGCGAGCCGCTCGCGAACCTCGGCCACGTGCTGCCGGCGATCCGCACGATGCACGCCGACTGGGGCCTCGGCATCTCGGCCCGCAAGATCACCATCTCGACCGTCGGCCTGCCCGCCGCGATCCGCAAGCTGCACGAGTTCGAGCTGCCGGTGACGCTCGCCCTCTCGCTGCACGCCCCGAACGACGAGCTGCGGCGGAAGATCATCCCGTGGGCCGAGTACGCGACGATCGCCGAGATCCTCGAGGCCTGCGACGAGTGGTTCCGCAAGACCGGCCGCGAGATCACCCTCGAGTACATCCTGCTCGGCGGCTTCAACGACCGGCCCGAGCACGCCCGCGAGCTGGCCGCGGTCGCCCGGCGGCTGCGGTCGAACGTGAACCTGATCCGCTACAACGAGGTCAAGGGCATGCCCTTCTCGCGGCCCGCGACCGACGACGTGCTCGAGTTCCAGAAGATCCTGCGCGAGAAGAACGTCAACGTGCACATCCGGGCGAGCCGCGGCCGCGACATCGCCGCCGCCTGCGGGCAGCTGCGGCACGAGCGACGGGGCATCCCGGCGTGAGCGGCCCGGCCGACGCCCCCCGCGTCTCGCGGGCCGGCGAGAAGCTCGACCGGGCCCTCGACGCGTTCGGCCTCGACGTGACCGGGTTCCGCTGCGCCGACTTCGGCTGCAACGTCGGCGGGTTCACCGAGGTCCTGCTGCGTCGCGGGGTGGCGTCGGTCGTCGCGGTCGACACCGGCTACGGCACGCTCGCGTGGAAGCTCCGGCAGGACGCCCGCGTCGAGACCCGCGAGCGGACGAACGCCCTGCACGCCGATCCGCCCGCGGGCGGCGTCGACCTCGTGACCGTCGACCTCGCGTGGACGCCGCAGCGGCTTGCGGTGCCGGCGGCCCTCCGCTGGCTCGCCCCGCGGGGCCGGATCGTCACCCTCGTGAAGCCGCACTACGAGCTGCCCGATGGCGAGAAGCCGCTGCTCGATCGCGGGTTCCTGCCCCACGCCGAGGCCGAGCGGGTGCTTTCCCGCGTCCTCGATGCGATGCCCGCCCTCGGCGCGAGCGTCCTCGGTCACTGCGAGAGCCCGCTCGTCGGCGGGAAGAGCTCGCGCCGGGCGGGCGTTCCCGGCAACCGCGAATGGCTCGCGCTGCTCGCCCCCGCCGGCGCTTTCCCGGCGGCCTGAATCCGCGGAAAACCCTGCGGCCGGAACCATCCCGAAACGCGACGGCGACGGGGGTCGCGTGGTACGATCCGGAGCCTTCCCGGAACCGCCATGGCCGCCCCCCCGAACGACGTCGCCGCGCCCCCCCCGCCGACCGGTCCCGACACCGCCGCGGCCGGCGGGTTCGACCGCATCCACGGCATCGAGATCGACCGCGAGCTGCACGAGTCGTACCTGACCTACGCGATGAGCACCATCGTGGACCGGGCCCTGCCCGACGTCCGCGACGGCCTCAAGCCGAGCCAGCGGCGCATCCTCGTGGCGATGAACGACCTCAAGCTCGCGCCGGGCAAGAAGCACATCAAGTGCGCGAAGATCTGCGGCGACACGAGCGGCAACTACCACCCCCACGGCGAGAGCGTCGTCTACCCGACGCTCGTGAACCTCGGGCAGGACTGGAAGACGCGGACGCTGCTCATCGACAAGCAGGGCAACTTCGGCTCGATCGAGGGCGACCCGCC
>JBEIUL010000409.1:0-2704 GCA_040374395.1 Phycisphaeraceae bacterium | reverse complement strand
GCCGGCAGCGGCGTGATCAGCGGAAACTTCACGCCCGAGCAGATCAACTACCTGATCCGGGTCCTCGCCGCCGGCTCGCTCGAGGCCCGCCTCTCGTCCGACCCGGTCTCGGTGAACATCCTCGGGCCATCGATCGGCATCGACAACCTCGTCCGCGGCCGCGAGGCGATCGTCCTGTCGGTGGCGATCACCTGCGTGGTGATGGTCGTCTACTACTTCCTCGCCGGCATCGTGGCGGTCATCGCCCTCGCGATCAACGCCCTCATGATCTTCGGGATCATGGCGATGATCGACGGAACCTTCACGCTGCCCGGCCTCGCCGGCATCGCCCTCTCGATCGCGATGGCCGTCGACGCGAACGTGCTCATCTACGAGCGTGTCCGCGAGGAGCGGGAGAAGGGAGAGGACCTCGCGACCTCGATCCGGAACGCCTACGCCCGGGCGCTGTCGGCCATCATCGACGGCAACGTGACGAACCTCATCGTCGTCGCGGTGCTCTACAAGGTCGGCGCGACCGAGGTGAAGGGCTTCGCCCTCACCATGCTCATCGGCGTGATCACCACGCTCTTCACGGCCCTCTTCGTGACGCGGACCCTCTTCATGGTCCTCCAGGGCTGGTTCGGCCTGCGGTCGATGCCGATGCTGCCGACGGTGGTGCCGGCGATCTCTCGGCTGCTCATGCCCAAGGTCGACTGGGTCGGGCTCCGTCCGGTCTTCCTCGGCGTTTCCGCCGTTCTCGCGGTCATCTCGCTCGGGCTGGTCGCCAGCCGCGGCGGCGACATGCTCGAGACCGAGTTCCGCGGAGGCGTGAGCCTCGGCCTGACCACGCGGCCCGCGACCGCCGGCGAGGCGGCCGACGCGGCCAGCGGCCGGCTCGTGCTCTCGCGGCCGGAGGTCGAGCGTCGGGTGCGGGCCATCGGAGACGCCGCGGGCGAGGGGAACCCGATTCTCTGGGAGCTCCGCAACGCGAACGTACTCACCGTCGGCGATGCCGGCGCCGAGGCCGACTCGCCCTCGTTCCAGATCCGCGTCGGAAATCCGGCGGGCGGCGAGTTCGACGAGAGCCGCGTGACCCGCGACATCGTCGAGGCGGTCGTCCGCGAGTTCGCGCCGCAGCTCGACGTGCAGCTGCCGCTCGAGTTCGACGGGGCGGGCGATGCCGCCCACGCAAGCCGGACGTTCCAGCTCGAGCGTGAGGCGGTCGGCGAGGCGGTGGGCCGCCCCGACGTCCGCGAGCCGATCGGTGACTTCCGCGGCGGCGTGGCGGTCGTCGTTTCCGGCATCTCGCCGCCGGCGACCCTCGACGACCTCTCGTCGCGCATCGCCCGCATGCGGCTCCAGCCCGACTTCGCCGGGAACGCCGGCCGTCCGGCCAAGGTCGTCGGGCTCCGTCCCGCCGACCCCTCGGATCTCGCCAAGGGCTACGTTGACGTCGCGGTCCTCGTGAGCGATCCGGCGATCAACTCCCGGACCGCCGACCTCGCCACCTGGGACTCACGGCTCGCGGCCAGCGAGTGGAGGCTCGTCTCGGAGGCGCTCTCGCAGCAGGCGAGCCTCGACTCGGTCTCGAGCTTCTCGCCGATCGTCGCCCAGAACCTGGCCGCGAACGCCAACGTCGCCGTGGTCCTGAGCATGATCTTCATGCTCGCCTACATCTGGATCCGGTTCGGCTCGCTCCGGTACTCGACCGCGACGGTCATCGGGCTCGCCTGGAACGTCTGCATCACCCTCGGGTTCCTCGCCATCGCCCCGGCCCTCGCCCGGTCGGGTGCCGGACCGAGCCTGTACGTCGAGGAGTTCCGGATCGACCTGAACGTCATCGCGGCCCTCCTGACGATCGTGGGCTATTCGCTCAACGACACCATCGTGATCATGGACCGTATCCGCGAGAACCGCGGGAAGCTGCCCTACGCGACCCGGGAGGGGGTCAACCTCGCGATCAACCAGACGTTCAGCCGCACGGTCCTGACCGGCGGTTCGACCCTGGCGACGGCGATCATCCTGATCGTCCTCGGAGGCACCGGCATCCGGCCGTTCGCGTACACCTTCCTCATCGGCCTGATCGCCGGTACGATCTCGTCGGTGATCATCTCGGGGCCGCTCGTCTACAGCCGCAAGCTGGAAGAGGATGAGAAGCGAAAGGCCGCCGAGGAGATCGCCAGCCGCCGCGAACTGGTCCAGCCGCGGCCGGCCTGATCGTCGGTACCGGGGACCGAAAACACCTGAAAAACCAGGTCGGACAGGAGGTCCGGCCGCTCTCGAGCACGCATGGAGGCGTCATGAACCAAGGAACGAAGATCGTTGCGGTGGTGCTGTTCGTCCTGTTTGTCGGGACGGGCATCTACTACGTCACCCTCTCGCCCGCCAAGCCCGCCAGCCCGTCGGCCGCGAAGCCGCCCGAGCCCGCCAAGGCCCGTGATCCCGGCGCGATCACGATGAACCCGCCGACGGCGATGGGAGTCCAGCCGAGCGAGCCGCGGATCGCCGACCCGCTCGCCGCGACCGGGGCCGGCCCCGCTCTGACCAATCCGACCAATTCGACGACCCCGTCGGTGACGACTGCGGGAACGAGCACCCCCGCGATCGGAGCCTCGCCGGTTGCCGGCACCGCGCCCGCTCGGGTGGCCCTCGGTCCCGGCGGAACGCCGTCGGCGGTCATGCCTCCGTTGACGGTCAATCGCTCGGCCGCGGGTACGGTTGGTGG
>JBEIUL010000218.1:0-4854 GCA_040374395.1 Phycisphaeraceae bacterium | reverse complement strand
CCCGCGTCCTGGGCGGCCCCGACGTCAGTCCCCCCGGCGCCGACCGCGAGCGTATCCCCGTCGATCGCGACCGCGTCGCCGAATCGCTCGGCCTCGGCGGGCGTCGGTGCGGTCAGCACTCGCCACGGGATCCACGAACCGCCTGCCCGTCGGTACAGGTGCACCTGCCCGGCCGCGGTCACGCCGCCCGGATCGCGACCCGGCGCCCCGACCGCCAGCAGGTCGCCCTCGATCGCCACGCTCGCCCCGAACAGGTCGAACGCCTGCCGGTCGGGCAACGTCAGCGTCGCCTCGATCACCGGACCATCAGCCCGTAGCCGGAACACCCGAACCTCGCCCGCGAAGGCCTGGCCGCCGAGCGACTTTCCTTCCGCCCCGGCAGCCCATCGAACCCCGTCGGTCGCGACCGCCGAGCCCCAGCGATCGCCCGCCGAGGCGGCCGTCGGCAACGAGAGCCGCAGGTCCGGCGAGCCCGCCGGCACCGCGAGCGGCGCGGGGCACGGGCTCGATCCGTCCAGCTGGCACCGGTCGAGCGAGCCGTTCCCGTCGAGGTCAGTCGACCGTCGGTTGGCGAGGTCAAACGCATCCGGCGAGAGGTTCCCGTCGCAATCGCCGAGGCCCGCCGCCGACGCGCTGCAGCGGAACGCGGCGATGGTGCCCATCGTCTCGTTGATGGTGCGGGCGTTGTGGCGACCCGACGAGCCGTCTCCGGGCACGGGCTCGCCAGTCGGTACGCCGTCGTAGAGAACGTCGGGATTGGCGAAGCGGTCGATGCGGATGCCCGGCGCGTACGCCATGATCGTGCGGAACTGCTGGCCGGAATTGCCCGAGAACCGATGCCCCAGCGAGTACGGGTACAGCCCGCCGGTCGTGCATCCGCCGCCGTCACCGGGGGCGTGGCAGCACCCCATATTGTGTCCGAGCTCGTGGGCCAGGACCTGGCCTCCGAGGCAACCCCACGCCGTGACGCTGAACATGCTGCCGGCCGACTCGGGGCCGTTGCTGGTCATCAGCCACGCGATGCCGCAGTAGTTCCCATCGGTCTTACCGATGAAGGCCACCATGTCGGCGGCCAAGGCGTCGCGCAGCGGATGGAGGATGTCGGCGATGCCGTCGTTCGGATCGCTGATCGCATAGAGGTCGGCCGCCATGCCCGACGGCGACTGGACGATGTCGACGAGCGACGCATACACCACCTCGAGCCGGGTGAGGATCCCGCTGGCCGCGTACGCCGCATTCGCCGACGCCTCGGCGGCGGCCACGAGGGCGGCGATCCCGCCCGACGGCTCGGCTTCCATCTCGGCTTCGCCCGACCACGCCACCAGGACGTCGATCCGCTCGGGTCCGTCGCAGCCGCCGGCCACGCCACCGTGCGCCGGATCGAGTCGCCCCGGGGCAAGGGCGCCGCCGCAGGGCAGCGGATCAGGCAGGGTCACCCGGTGTCGCTTCCCCTCGCGATCGATCCAGGCGTGGAAGGACTCTGTCCCCAGCCGGGCCACCATCGAGACCTGCCCCTCGAGGAGAACCGCGGTCACGCTGCTGCCGGTCTTCTGGCTCTCGAAATGCCACGCGGGACCGAAGTAGGTCTCGTCCCGATGCACCAGGACCAGGGGGCCGGCCCGGTCGACGAGGTCCTTCCCGAGGATGCCCGCCATGGAGATGGGCGGGGCGATTCCCTTCGGAAGCCGGTTCCACTCTGCCTCAAGTCGGCCGTTCCCGACGGCCGGCAAGGCGAGGGACGGCGAGGCCAAGGCGACGAGCAGGGGGGTCAGGAGAGGCATGGGAACCGAGGAGGTATCACCGCGAAACCACCCTCCTGCAAACGGAAAGGGCCTCGTTTTCGCAATTGGCCACGGTTCGGCGGTCGTTTCGTGGTGATCAAAATGAAAAATGAAGGGGTACGAGCAGATCGGCTTGCCCGTACCCCTTCGCGAAAGGAGTGTGTCTTAAAGGTACACCCGCGGGAGACCTTGGTCATAGGCTATGCCCGAATATTTGGCGGTTTTTGTCACAATGGCCGATTACCCATGGAGACGAGACCGACAGCGTCGTATAACCCTCCGGCCGATTGCCTGCTGAATGTCCGTAAGTCAATGCTGAGAAACGTCCTACGTCTTCCTTTCGGATCGCCCAATCGGACCCGTGCCGATTGTTGCGGACGGTTCGTGATCCGATCCGGCCTCATCCGGAGTGACTCCGCCGGGGAACTTCCGCGATTCCGATCCCGAGCCGGACCGGTCGCATCCCGGCGTAGGGCACAAGGTATGATCGCTGGCTTGCATTGAGGCGTCCGATGAATAAAAAGTATGCATTCGCCCTGATGCTCGCGACCTCCGTGGCCATCGGCCTCTCGGCCGGAGGCGATCGGGCTGCCCAGGCGTCGCCCGGTTCGCAAGCCGTTCCGGGTGAGCCGAAGCCAGCCACGCCGCCGCCCGCCGCGTCCAAGCGACAGGCCGCTCCGGACTTCGAGGCCCGCGACCTTTCCGGAAAGACCGTGAAGCTCTCCGACTTCCGCGGCAAGGTCGTCGTGATCGACTTCTGGGCGACCTGGTGCGGACCGTGCGTGCGGGGCATGCCGGTGAGCGCCGCGGTGGCGAAGGAGTTCGGCGATCGGGTCGTCTTCCTTCCGGTCGACGTCGACGACCGGGAGTCGGCCGATAAGGTCAAGTCCTTCGCCGAGAAGAAGGGATGGAGTTTCCCTCTCTATCTCGGTGGCAGGGCGGTCGGTGCGAAGTACGGGGTTTCGGGAATCCCCCACACCGTGATCGTGGCCGCGGACGGCACCGTGACGGCCAAGCACGTTGGTTTCTCGTCGGAGTCGGAATGGAAGGAGTTGCTCTCGAGGGACATCACCGCGGCGTTGGCGGCGAAGTAATCGTCACCGCGGGTGTCCAATTTTTTCTTCTTGCATGGTGCAACCAGATCCATGACCAGTCCGCGCACGCTCGTCCGTTCCATTCAATCCGCCAAGCTTGATCTCGAGGGACTCCTTGAGGTCCGACGGGCCCTCGACCAACGGCTCGAGAAGCAGCGAGTGTCGCTTGCCGCGACCATGAAGACCATCGACGGCGCCTTGGCTGTACCGCCCGGCGGCCGCGCCTCGGTCGCCCGCGCCCTGCTCGGCGGCCTGCGGACGCCCGGCAGCCGTAAGGCCCGTTCGGGCACCAAGCCGCCGGGCCGCCACGAGGGGCTGTCCGTGGCCGATTCGGTCCGCAAGGTGATCGGCTCCAAGGGCGGCAAGGCCTCGGCGGGCGAGATCAAGGAAGCCTTCGCGCGGGCCGGCGACCGGCGGGTCCTGAACTTCACGATCCTCGTCAACACCGGCATCCTCAAGCGGGCCGGCGAGGCGCCCCGGATCAAGGGTCGCCGCGGTCGTGCCGGCTGCATGTACACCGTCGCCTGAGCTCGGGGAGGCCCGGGCGCTTCTTCGCACGCGGCACGAGCCGCACGGGGTCGTCACGTACCGGTCGCCGCGGATGGTCGCGGCGGGCTTTCACCATGCCTTCGCGGCCCGCCACGGCGGCGTGAGCGAGCCGCCGTTCGCCACGCTGAACCTCGGCATCGCGATCGCGCCCGGGGCCGAGGATCCGCTCGACCGCGTCGACGCCAACTTCGTGCGGCTGCTTGATGCGATCGGCCTCGGCGGGCGGAGGCTGGTGCGGGTGACGCAGGTGCACGGAACCGAGACGCTCGTCGCCGAGCGTATCGCCGACGGTCCGCGGCGGGAGTGCGACGCGCTTGTCGCGGCGGAACCGGCGCTTGCGGTCGCGATCCGCATGGCCGACTGCGTGCCGGTGCTGCTTGCGTGCCCGAGGACGGGTCGCGTCGGGGCCGTGCACGCGGGGTGGCGCGGCCTCGTCGCGGGCACGATCGAGTCGGCGGTGACGGCGCTCGAGTCGCTCGGGGCGCGTCGCGGTGACCTGCTGGCGGCGATCGGCCCGTGCATCGGGGTCGAGGCCTACGAGGTCGGACCCGAGGTGGCGGCAACGTGCCGGGCGGCGGGGCTGGGCGCGGCGGTGTCGGATCGCGAGCCCCGCGAGCACCTCGATTGCTTCCGCGCCGCGTGGATCCGGCTCGAGTCGTCCGGCATCGACGCCAGCCGCATCGACGGCACGCCGCTCTGCACGTCCTCTCGACCCGACGAGTTCTTCTCCTACCGACGGGACGGCGCCCGATCGGGTCGCATGGCGGCGGTGATCGGGCCGCGGTAGTCGGCGGACTCAGCCCCGCCACGTCGCGGCGTCGTACGCCGACCAGAGGTGGACGATCCATCCGAGGAGGATCCACCAGAGCGCCGTCGCGAGCACGAACATCACGAGCCCCTTGAGCACGCGACCCTGCACGAGCTGCCCGAGTCCGGGAAGGAAGAAGCTCGCGAGACCCGCGATCACGTTGCCGCCGCTGCCGGTTCCGGGCATGAAAGACCTCCGTCCAACTCTATACTCGATTCGTGCACGGCCGTCGCCGGATGATCTCGGATCGAGTCGGATGGGCGGCGGTCATCGCCATCGCGCCGCAGTCGGGTGACCGGGTCGGTGAGCCGCAGCCCGAGCTTCCCGTCGAGTGGACCGAGGTCGCATCGCCGCCGCTCTCGCCGGAGGAGGCGTTGGCCGCCTTCACCGTCGCGCCGGGCTTCCGGGTCGAGCTCTTCGCGGCCGAGCCGCTGGTGGTCGCGCCGGTCGCGCTGTCGTTCGCGCCCGATGGGAGCGTCTGGGCGGTCGAGATGCCGGGATACATGTCCGACCTCGACGGGACCCGCGAGCGCGAGCCGACCGGGCGGATCGTCCGGCTCGTGGATTCCGACGGCGACGGCCGCGCCGACCGACGCACGGTCTTCCTCGACGGCCTCGTGCT
>JBEIUL010000120.1:0-6977 GCA_040374395.1 Phycisphaeraceae bacterium | reverse complement strand
GGGCGGCGGGCGGTGGGGGAGTCGGGGCGGGTGGTGGTCATGGCAGGTCCCCGGCCGGGTTGGAAATGCGGGCCGGATCGGAAGTGTACGGAGGCGTTCGGGGTGACCGGTCCAATCCGGCCGATACCTTCGGGCCATGACCCATCATTCCGGAATCCATCGCCGGACCCCGTTCATCGGGGGTAACTGGAAGATGAACACCACCCTCGCGACCGCGGTCGAGCTGGCGGAGGCGGTCTCGCTGGGGGTCGCCGACTCGATCGAGCGGGTCGACGTCGCGGTCTTCCCGCCGTTTCCGTATCTGCAGGCGGTCGGGCACGCGCTCGGTCATCGATCGGTGTTGCTCGGAGCCCAGGATTGCTCGGCCGAGGAGCCGGGTGCGTTCACCGGGCAGGTCGCGGCGGCGATGCTCGATGACCTGGGGGTGCAGGTCGCGCTGGTCGGGCACTCCGAGCGGCGCCACGGCCTGGGCGAGTCGGATTCACTTATAGGACGCAAGTTGCGAACCGCCATGGACTACGGGCTCATCGGCCTCCTTGCGGTCGGAGAGACGCTTTCTGAACGGGATGCCGGCCGTCTGAAAGAGGTTGTGCTGGCCCAACTGGACGGCGGTCTTGAGGATGTCGAGGCCGATGACGCTCGCCAACTCGTCGTCGCGTACGAGCCGGTCTGGGCGATCGGGACGGGGCGCACCGCCACCCCTGAACAGGCCCAAGAAGCCCATCGCCTGATCCGGGATGCCCTGAGGACCCGGTATGATGCTCCGTTCGCCGATTCGATCCGCATCCTTTATGGCGGTTCCATGACCGCCGCGAATGCGGCCGATCTCCTCGCCCAGCCCGACATCGACGGCGGGCTGGTGGGGGGGGCGAGCCTGAAGCCGGCTGACTTCGCGGCGATCTGCCGTGCAGCCGCGGTTCGGGCGAAGGGGTCGGCGACCTGACCCCCTCGGATTCCCGCTCGACCGTCGTCGCCCGGAGTTCCCATGACTTGGCTCTTCCCCGTCCTCGTCGTCCTCTTCGCCATCATCTCGCTGGCGATGGTCCTGATCATCCTGGTCCAGCGACCCCAGGGCGGCGGCCTCGCGAGTGCGTTCGGCGGCGGCGGCAATCAGGACACGGCCTTCGGTGGCCGGACCGGTGACGCCCTCACCATCGCGACCGTCTCGACCTTCGCCCTCTGGCTGCTCGTCGCGATCGGCCTGAACGTGACCGACCGGATGAGCGTCGCGTCGCCCGCGGCCGAGACCCCGGCGGCGGACACCGCGGCGGCCGGTACCGCTCCGACCGGCACGTCGGCCGCCGGCGGCGACGCGACGGCGATCCAGCCCCAGCCGCTGACCGACGAGGAGACCGCCCGTCTGCTCTCGCCGACCGCTCCGGACGGCGTGATCACGCCCGACAAGCCGGTGATCCAGCCGGGCCTCGAGGGCCTTCCCGCCGCGACCGATCCCAACCCGGCCCCACCGGCCCCGCCCGCGAATCCCTGAGCCCAACGGTAGGACTTTCCGCATGCTTCGCTCGATGACCGGCTTCGGCGTGGCGACCGCCGAGCAGGGCGGGCGCCAGTGCTCGGTCGAGGTCCGCTCGGTCAACAACCGCTTCTTCAAGGCCGCGATCCGCGTGCCGTCCGAGCTCACCGCGCTCGAGGCCGAGCTCGAGTCACAGCTCGGACGCATCACCAACCGCGGCAGCGTGACGGTGACGGTACGGCTCGGGCTTTCGGCCACCGACGGCGCGGGCGAGGTCAATGCCGCCGCGGCCCGCGCCTACGTCGAGCGGATGCTTGCGGCGCTGCCGCCCGAGATCGCCGCGCGATCGACCGTCGACCTCGCCACGCTGCTCACCGTGCCGGGCGTGGTCGGCCTCGGCGCCGATCGCCTCGCCGCCGAGGTGCGGCCGCTGGTCTCGCGTCTGCTCGTCGAGGCGTGCGAGCGGATGCTCGAGATGCGGGCCCGCGAGGGGAAGTCGCTGCACGCGGTCCTCGCCTCGTTCGGGGTCGCGATGCGGGAGCGGCTCGCGAAGGTCTCGGCGCGGGCGCCCGCCCTCGTCGCCGCGTACCACGAGCGGTTGCGGCAGCGGGTGAACCAGCTCCTTGCCGAATCGGGCGCCACGCTCGAGCCGGCCGACCTTGCTCGCGAGGTCGCGATCTACGCCGAGCGGAGCGACATCCACGAGGAGATCTCGCGGCTGTCGGCCCACATCGACCAGTTCCATCGCCTGCTCGACGCCGACGGCGACGAGCCGGTGGGCCGTACGCTCGACTTTCTCGCCCAGGAGATGCTGCGCGAGGCGAACACCATCGCGAGCAAGAGTTCCGACGCCGACACGAGCCAGCTCGTGGTCGAGATCAAGAGCCTGATCGACCGCATCAAGGAACAGGCCGCGAACGCGGAGTGAATCGCGTGTCCGCCGCACGCGAACGACCGACGGGCGGGCGACGCGACCGCTTCACGCTGGCGGAGACGACCGCGGTCCTCGATCGCTACGGACTCGGGCCGATCCGGCGGGCCTCCGAGTATCCGGCGGGATCGCGGAAGTCGCCGAAGCTGCTCATCGAGACCGGGGCCGCACGCTTCCTCCTCAAGCGGCGGGCCCTCGCCCGGCATCCGCTGCCGCGGATCCGGTTCGGGCAGTCGCTGCAGCATGCGCTCGCGCGGCATGGCTTCCCGGTCGCGGGGCTGATCGCGCTGCGGGATTCCGACGAGACCCTGCTCGTGATCGAGGGGAACGCGTATGAGCTCTTCCGCTTCGTCGAGGGAACCCGCTTCGACCGCAGCGAGGCGTCGTGCGCGCGGGCCGGCGAGGCCGCGGCGCTGCTGCACCGGCACCTCGCGGATCATCCCGCCGACGGCCTCGAGCCCGCGTCGTTCCACCGCTCGCCGACGGTCGCGATCGCGCTGCGGAGCGCGGTCGACTCGATCGCCGCGGTCGATCCCGGCGCCGAGCCCGCCGCGATCGAGCGGCTGGTGCGGGCGCTCGCGACGGCGTACGACGAGGCGTCGGGCCGCGTCGACGCCGCCGGATTCGCGGGGCTGCGCACGGTGACCGTGCACGGCGACTTCCATCCCGGGAACCTCCTTTTCGACGGGGGCCGCGTCGCGGCGGTGCTCGACTTCGACTCGGCGCGTCGCGAGCCGCGGATCGTCGAGATCGCCAACGGCATGATGCAGTTCGCCCAGCCCGGCCGCCGCGGGGTCTCGCCGCTCGAGTGGCCGCCGGAACTCGACCTGCCCCGGCTGGGGGCGTTCCTCGCGGGCCACGCGGCCGCGACCGACGCGCCGGTCGGCCGGGACGAGCGTTCGATGCTCCCCTGGCTGATGATCGAGGCGATGGTGGCCGAGACGATCATCCCCATCGCCAACACCGGCTCGTTCGCCGACCTGCCCGCGGGTCCGTTCCTCGCGACGATCGTGCGGAAGTGCGGATGGGTCCGCGAGCGGGCCGCGGAGATCTCGGGAAGCTGAGCGGCTACCCTCCGGACATGGAACGCCCGTCGCGAACCGCGGTTCCCATGCTGCTCGCCCTCCTCGTCGCGACCTCCGCGGCGGGGCAGGCGCTGCCGCCGGGGGCGATTCGCGTCAATCGCGGCGAGCTCCCGCCGGGGCAGGTGCTCTTCCCGCTCGAGCGAATGCCGACGCTGCCGACGGATGCCGAGCTGAAGTCCCGCGCCGTGCCGCCCGCGGTCCGCGCCGCGATCGAGGGCCTCGACGCGGACTCGTGGGAGGCCCGCGAGCGGGCCACGCGGACCCTGCTCGATTCGAGGCTCGAGCTCGACGACCTGTACGCGGCGCTCTCCGATTCCGCGATCGGCCCGGAGCGACGCCAGCGGCTTCTCGGCGTCACCCTCGAGCGGATCCTGAACGGCCCGCGCGGGGCGCTCGGCGTCCGCATGGACCTCGGCCGCGAGGACGGCCCCGGCGTGCGGATCACCGCGACGATCCCGGGGATGCCCGCCGAGCGGCATCTCGAGCCCGACGATCTCGTGGTGGCGATCGAGGGCCGCGCGGTGAACGACCGCGAGGATCTCGTGCGGACCGTGCAGGGGCTGGCGCCGGGCGATCCCGTGCGGGTCGAGGCGTTGCGTCCGAGCCGCGACGACCGCGGCAAGATCGTGGTCGGGCCCGACGGCGAGCCGGTGACCCGTCGCATCGAGGTGACCTTTCCGCTCGGCTCGACCCGCGAGCTCGAGCGGAACGGCGAGCCCGGGACCACGATGCTGAGCAACCCCGTGTCGGCCGAGCGGGTCGAGCTCGCGCGGCTCGTCCGCGAGCGGTGGGCGACGCGGCCGATCCGCGTGCGGCTTCCCGCCGATCGCGAGGCGGCCTCGCGGCTCGCCGAGGGCGACGTCGAGCGCCATCCCGAGATCCAGGCGTTGCGCCGCTACCGCGAGGCCCTCGACGCGGGCCTGCTGGTGTTCGACGCGAGCGCCGCCGAGACCCTCGAGGCCACGCGGCGGCGACTGGCGGCCCTCGCCGATGATGCGACGCTCAGCGACGAGGAACGGTCGTGGTACGCGAAGGTCGCCCGTCGCTACCTCGAGCTCATGCCGACCGTCGAGTGACCGACGGCATCAGCCGGCGAGCGGATTCAGGAAGTGGTCGTTCTGCACCGGGACGACCACCTCGAGCACGTGCTGGAGCACCTCGGCGGGCGAACCCATCGAGTTGACCTCGCAGGTGATCTCCTTCGGGTAGAAGCCGAGCACCGGGGCGGTCTCGCGGTCGTAGACCTCGAACCGCCTGCGGATGACCCGCTCGTCGGCGTCGTCGAGGCGATTCTCCTTGAGGGCCCGCCGCTTCATCCGCTGGACCATCGCGTCGCGATCGGGGCAGACGAGGTGGATCACGCGGAGCACCTCGACGTACTTCTGGAGCTCGCGGGCCTGGCCCACGCTGCGCGGGATGCCGTCGAGGATGAGCAGGTCGACGTTCGGCTTGTAGAGGCTCAGCACGGTCTGGGCGTGCATGTTCTGCCGCCACATCTCGATGGTGAGCTCGTCGGGCACCAGCTCGCCGCGCGAGGAGAACTCGAGGAACTTCCGGCCGAGGTCGCTGCTCATGTCGAGCGAGCGGAACACGTCGCCGCAGGCGAGGTGGAAGAAGCCCGGGATCTTGCCGAGGATCTTCCCCTGCGTGCCCTTGCCGGCGCCGGGGGCGCCGAAGAGAAGGATGGTCTTGAAGCGGCTGGCGGTGCTCATGGGAGGCCCGATTCGGAGTATCGCACGATCGTCCCGAGGACGAGGGAACTTCAGCGGGTGTGCGGGAAAAGCTCCCGATACGAATGGGGGACCCGATCCCGCGGGTAGCATCCCGGCCGCGCAGGGATTGCCGAACCGGTTCCCGCCACGCACCGATGACCGCCGTGAGCCCGACATCACTTCCGCCGTCGCATCCGCGGTTCGGCCTTTCCCGCCGGTGGACCGGCCCCGCGCGAGTCGCGAGTCCGGGTTCGCTGTTCGACGCGGTGCTCGCGGCCCGCGGGCTGTCCATCCGCCGCGACACCTGGTTCGGGCCGCGGCCGGACTTCGACGGCTTCGACAAGCCGTACCTCCGTGACGATTTCCGCGAAGCGGCCGACCTCATCCTCGCGGTGATCGCCGCGGGCCGGCGGATCGCGATCTACGGCGACTACGACGCCGACGGCATCACCGCGACCGCGATCCTCTTCCACGCGATCCGGGCGCTCGAGCCGGGCCTCATGCCGCGCTGCTACATCCCGCATCGCCGGCAGGAGGGGTACGGGCTCCATCTCGACGCCCTCCGCACCCTGAGGTCGGAGGGCATCGACCTGGTGGTGACGGTCGATTGCGGCATCATCGCCATCGACGAGGTCGCGGCGGCGCGGGCCGAGGGCCTGGGCGTCGTGGTGACCAACCACCACGAGCCGCGCCGCGACGGGCGCATTCCCGAGGCCGACGCGGTCGTCCATCCCCGGCTGCCCGGCCGCGAGCATGACTGTCGCGAGTGCTGCGGCGCGATGGTCGCGTGGAAACTGGCGTGGACGCTGTTCGATCGCCGCGCCGGCAGCCCCGACCGGCGGCGGCTGCCCGAGGCGCTCGGCAGGACCCTCATGGGGCTTTCAGCCCTTGCGGCGATCGGGACCGTTGCCGACGTGATGCCGCTCCTCGGCCCGAACGGCGAGTGCCTCGAGAATCGCGAGGTGGTCCGGCTCGGCCTGGCGAACGCCCGCCGCAGCGGCATCCCGGGCCTCGACGCCCTCTGGTCCTTCGGCGACATCGCCTCCGACGGCGTCACCGCCGAGGCCATCGGCTACCGGCTGGCCCCTCGGCTGAACGCGGCCGGCCGGCTCGGCAGCGCCGAGGCCGCGCTTCGGCTGCTGACCGTCGAGACCGACCCCCGTCGCTGCGTCGAGCTGGTGCGCGAGCTCGACCGCCTCAACTCGACCCGCAAGGACGACGAGCGGGAGGCCTTCCGGCAGGCGCTCGAGAAGCTCCGCAGGTCCGGCGAGGACGTCTCGCCCCGCGGCATCGTGCTGTCGGATCCGGGCTGGAACTCGGGGCTCGTGGGCATCGTCTGCTCGCGGCTGCTCGAGCGGTTCGGATGTCCGGTGCTCCTCTTCGAGGAGACCGAGGACGGCGGGGTCGCGATCGCGAAGGGATCGGGACGGGCACCGCCCGGCTTCCCGCTGCTCGACGCGATCGAGTCGGCCATCGATTCGGCGGGAATCCGGCCGCGGAAGTGGGGAGGCCATGCCGCCGCGGCCGGAATGACGCTGGCACTCGCTGACCTCGAGCGATTCCGGGCCGCATTCCGGAGCGAGGCCGAGCGTCGCATACCGTCCACGGACCTCGGTTCCGAGTTGCCGATCGATCTCGAGCTGCGGGCCGAGTCGGCGCCGGGCCTCTTGACCCTCGAATCGGTCGAGGAGCTTGAGCGTCTCGCCCCGTTCGGACGGGGGAATCCCCGTCCGACGGTGCTGTTGCGGGGGGTGCGGATCCCGGTCAGGCCAATGGCG
>JBEIUL010000306.1:0-3769 GCA_040374395.1 Phycisphaeraceae bacterium | reverse complement strand
CGCGGCTGGTGCGGGCGGGCGGCTGGATGCTCGTCGAGATCGGCCACGCCCAGCGTGAGTCGGCGCCGGCGATTCTCGACCGCGCCGCGTGGGAGTCCGTCGAGGTCCTCAAGGACCACGAGGGCTTCTGGCGGGTGCTGGTCGCGCGGCGTCGGTGAGCGGCCAGCTCAGCCCGGCAGGCCTCAGCCCGTCGCGTCCTTGCCCTCGAGCAGCGCCTTCTTCGCCTCTTCCAGCAGCTGCGATGCCTGGAACGGCTTGAAGAGGAAGCAGTGGAGACCTTCCTGGCTCGAGCGGACGATCGAGTGGTGGGGGTCGTAGCCGAAGCCGGTCATGAGGATCACCGGCAGCGTCGCCGACGTGTCGCGGGCCGCGCGGAAGACCTCGTAGCCGGTGCGATCGGGCATCCGCACGTCGGAGATCACGAGATCCCACGGCTTGCCGTTCTCGACCGCGTCGCGGATCGCGTCGATCGCGGCCATGCCGCTCGAGAAGCTCCGCACGAAGCAGCCCTTCTGCTCGAGCACCGAGCGCACCGTCTCGCGCACGCTCACCTCGTCGTCGACCACCAGCACCCGCTTGCCGGCGAGCAGCGGATCGCGCTCGCCCTCCCGCAGGATCTCGTCGACGCCGAGCACGGTCTGCGGTCCGCTCGTCGCGGCCTCGATGCGGCTGCGGATCGACGAGAGCGACTCGAGGATCCGCTCGCCCGCGTCCTTCGGGTCGGGCGTGAGCCGCTCGGCGAGGGCCTTCGCCTCGTGGCGGATCTCGTCGAGCGGGATGGTGATCTCGGCGAGGAGGTTCGAGCCCGCCTTGCGGTTGGTCGTGTAGCGCTCGACCACCAGCATGTCGAGGATGTTCAGGGCCATCGCGACGTAGCGGGCGAAGATCTCGGCGCAGAGCCGGTCCTCCTCGGCGAACGCGGCGGGCCGCTCGCTTTCGACGTTCAGCGTGCCGATGGTCCGGTCGTGCAGCTTGAGCGGCACGGTCAGCGAGCTGCGGGCCCCGGGCAGGGCCGGCAGGTAGCGGGGCTCGTTCCGCACGTCGCGGCAGATGATGCCCGTGCCGGTCGCGGCGACGAGGCCCGAGATCCCCTGGCCCTCGGCCTTCGCGAAGAGCTTCTCGCCGATGCCCATCGGGGAGAGGCCGTTGCAGATCACGAGCTCGAGCTGGCCCGACTCGCGGTTGGTGAGGCGGAACTCGAAGTGGTCCCAGCCGAAGATCGAGCGGACCGCCGCGACGACCCGCGACTCGAGGGCCCGCAGCCGCTCGGCGGCGTTCAGGTTCGCGACCGTCTCGCCGTCGATCCGCAGCAGCTCGCCGCCCGCGGCGTCGACCGCGTCGAGCCGAGCCTGCAGCTCGCGGCCGCGGGTCACGTCGAGCAGGATCGCGACCACCTGCGACGGGGGCGTCGCCGTCGCCGAGACGACCGCCTCGAAGAAGCGGCTGCCGACCTGGAACGACCGGCGCTCCGAGCCGCCGCCGGCGACCGGCCCGAGACCGGCCCGGGCCGTGCGAAGCACGTCGAGGCAGGTGTCGGTGAACTTCCGGACCACGTCGGGGCCGTGCTCGTCGAGGCGGCGGTTCCGCCACGAGAGCGTGCCCGAACTCTCGACCACGCCGATGCCCTCGCCGAGCGGCTCGAGCAGCTCGCTCGCCTCGCCCTCGGCGATGCGGACGTCGCGTTCAAGGCGATCGCGGACCGCCGGGTCGAGGCGGGTTCCGAACGGCAGGATGAGGACCGGTCGATCCATGCGCGGCAGAGGGACGTCAGTGTATCCGGGGCCGCGCCGCGGCCGATAGGGGTTCGGTCACCCCGGTAGACTCCGCATCCCTTCCACAGATGATCGAGGCACGCGGGATCACCCGGAGATTCGGACGCACCGTTGCGGTGCGGGACGTCTCGTTCTCGGTGCCGGCCCGATGCGTCTGCGGGGTGCTCGGCCCGAACGGGGCGGGGAAGACGACCACCATCCGGATGCTGGCCGGCCTCCTCCTGCCCGACGAGGGGACGCTGTCGGTCGCCGGCTTCGACGTGGTGCAGGCCGCCGACGAGGTCCGCCGCCGGGTCGGGTACCTCCCCGAGTCGGCGCCGCTGCCGCCCGACCTGCGGGTCCGCGAGGTGCTGCGGTACCGGGCCGGCCTCCTCGGGCTCGCGGGCGACGCGGCGCGCCGGGCGATTGACGAGTCGATCGCGGCGTGCGACCTCGGTCCGGTCGCGGGTCGGCTGGTGTCGGCGTTGAGCAAGGGGTTCCGCCAGCGGACGGGCCTCGCGGCGGCGCTGCTCGGCTCGCCCGAGGCGGTCATCCTCGACGAGCCCTCGGTCGGGCTCGATCCGCTCCAGCTCGTCGCCTTTCGGGCCCTGCTGCGTCGGCTCGCCGAGCGGAGCACGGTGCTGCTCTCGAGCCACCAGCTGGCCGAGGTCGAGGCGGCGTGCGACCGGGCGATCCTGATCCGCGGCGGGACGATCGTGGCGGAAGGCCCGATCGCGGCGCTTCGCGAGCGGGCGGGGCGGGGGACGTTGACGATCGAGAGCCGCTGCCCGGACCTGGCGACGGCGGTGCCGGCCGCGGCGCTCGCGGGACTCGGCGCGATCCGGCCGGCGAGGTCGCGCGACGACGGATGGTTCGTCCAGGAGATCGAGCTGGCCGAACGCGACGGGGCGGCCGTCGACCCGCGCGAGGCGCTCGTCGCGGCCCTGGTCGCGGGTCGGGTCGCCTTCCGCGACGTCCACCTCGAGAGGGCTTCGCTCGAGCGGCTCTTCGTCGTGTCCGGCGATCCGGGGGCGGGAACGGCATGAGCGCCCCGAGACGATCCTCGCTGCGGCCGCTCGTCGCGATCGTTCGCCGCGAGACGCTTGCCGCGTTCACCGCCCCGGGCGCGTGGATCACGCTGGCGGCGTTCGCCGCGGTGCTCGGCGCGTTCCTCGTCGCCGGCACGCTCCGCACCGGCGAGGTCGCCTCGCTGCGTCCGATGCTCGTCGCGGCGGCGTGGGCGATGCTCGCCCTCGTGCCCGCGATCTCGATGCGGAGCGTCGCCGACGAGTTCCGGCAGGGCACGTGGGAGACGCTCTTCACCGCGCCGGTCGGGCCCGGGGCGATCGTGCTCGGCAAGTGGCTCGCGTGCCTCGCCTACCTCGCGGTCGCGACGCTCATCCCGGTCGTCGCGGGAACGATCGCCCTCGAGACGGTCGCCGACCCCGATCCGGGCGAGATCGCCTCCGGGGCGTTCGGCCTGCTGCTCGGCGGGGCGGCGTTCCTCGCGGTCGGCCTGCTCGCGTCGAGCCTGACCTCGAACCTGCTGCTGGCGTACCTGCTGCCGCTCTTCTTCCTCGCGGCGCTCGCGGCGGGAAGCCGGCTGCTCGCCGCGGCCCTGCCGCCCGATCTCGCGGCGACGGCGCTCTCGCTCGATCCGATCCGCCGCGTCGAGGATTTCGTGATCGGCCTCGTCGACACCGCGAACGTCGGGCACTTCGCCCTCGTCGCGGTCACCGGGCTCCTCGCGACGACGGCGATCCTCGGTCGCGTCCGCGACGGCGGCTGGTCGCGCGGGGCGGCGACGCCGGCGCGGCGGGCGATCTCGCGGATGGTCGCCGCGGCCTATCTCCTCGGCTGCCTTGCCCTCGTCGTCGCGGGCACCGCGTTCCTGTCGATTCCCGCGCTCCGCGGCCAGTTCGACGCGACGAAGACGCGGGCGTACACGCTGGCCCCGTCGACGGTGGAATTCCTGCGCGGGCTGCCGGCCGGATCGCCGTGGACGGTCTCGATCCTCG
>JBEIUL010000273.1:0-4152 GCA_040374395.1 Phycisphaeraceae bacterium | reverse complement strand
GCCCCGCGACTGGGACGAGCCGCGGGCGCTCTCGCTCTTCGCGGGCCTCCGCGAGTCGGCCGCGGCGTGGCGTTGCCCGCTCATCGGCGGCGACCTCGCCCTCGGCGGTCCGGGCGACCCCCTGACCGTCAGCGTCACCGTCCTCGCGACCCCCCGAGGTCGCGCGATCACCCGCCGCGGAAGCCGCATTGGCGACGGCGTCTTCGTGACGGGTTCGCTCGGCGGTTCGCTCGCGCCGGACGGCGGCGGACGGCATCTCACGTTCGAGCCGAGACTTCACGAATCGTGGGCGCTCGCCGATTCGCTGGGCGATCGCCTGCACGCGATGATCGACCTCAGCGACGGCCTCGGGCGCGACGCCGGACACCTGCTCGAGGGCCCCGAGGCGATCGGCCTCGCGATCGAGCTCGACGGGCACGCCCTGCCGTGCCAACCGGGTTCCGACTGGAAATCCGCCCTCGGCGACGGCGAGGACTACGAATTGCTCTTCACCGCCGAGGGTCCCGTTCCCGCGACGCTCGGCGGCGTGCCGGTCACCCGCGTCGGATCGGTGCGTGCTCGCCGCGAGGGCGAACCGGCGGTCCTCGTTCGCATCGACGGTCGTACGGCCGCCGTCGGCGATCTCGGCTGGGAACACCGGACCGGGAGGGGGGCTTCGTGACGAACCGACTCGTCGTGCCCGGTGAACGGGCGATGGAACGCCTCGGCGAGTGCATCGCGGCCGGGATCGCCGCCGAGGACCGTGCCGTCCTCGCCCTCGAGGGCGACCTCGGCGCCGGCAAGACCCGCCTCGTGCGCGGGCTCGCCGCGGGCCTCGGCGTCGAGCGCGACGCGGTCAGCAGCCCGACGTTCGTCCTGAGCATGGAACACCGCTGCGACGGCGGCCGTCGGCTCGCCCATCTCGACGCCTGGCGGATGCGCGACGAGAGCGATCTCGACTCGATCGGTTTCGACGAGCTGCTTGCCGCGCCCGGTACCGTCGTCGCGATCGAATGGGCCTCGCGGGTCGGTCCGCGGCTACCCGCCGACCGCATCGACGTCTCGATCGATCATGTCGACGAGTCGACCCGCGAGGTCTCGATCGACGACCGCCGCGCCGACCCGGCCGCCCGCGAGCGCCTCGCACGGGCCCTTTCGCTCTGGTCGCCCGACTCGCCGGTCGATCCGGCGGCGATCCCGGCGGGGGGGCTCTCGCGCCCGAAGTGCCCTGCCTGCGGCGGCCCGGTCGCGGCCGACGCGACGACCTTTCCCTTCTGCACCCCCCGCTGCCGGCTGATCGACCTCGGGCGTTGGATGAAAGGGGACTACCGGCTGGGCCGGCCGCTCGACCCCGAGTCGGACGAGGATCCGGGCCTGTCCTGATCCCGCTCGGAATCGTCGTCGCGCCCGCTCGCCCCGGGGCTGACGGCGTAGATCTCGAAACGGTGCCCGACGGGCTCCCAGCCGAGCTCGCGGCAGATGCGGTCGCGAAGCCGGGTGAGCTCGGGGCTCGAGAACTCGACGTGCTTGCCGGTCTTCATGCAGACCATCGAGTGTTTCGGGTCCTGGCCGTAGATGAGCCGGTAATGCGCCTGCTTCGAGTCGAAGAGCGCCTGGGTGATGATCCCGGCGTCGACGAGCAGCTTGAGGGTGCGGTAGATCGTCGCCTTCGAGACGTCGTGTCCGGCCGACCGCATGCGAAGCAGGAGCTCCTCGGCCTCGAAGACGTCGTCGAGGGCGATGATCGCGTCGAGGACGTCCGCCCGTTCCTTGGTGTACTTCTGGCCCTCGGACTTCAGGAAGCGGCGGAAGACCGAACAGAGCGGGGCCATAGACGCCGGGGTCGCCGCGAACGGGACGGTCGGCTTGCTTGGGTTCGGCTTCCGGCGGCTCATGGCGGGCCTCGGCATGGCGGAGCTCGGATGGTACGGACGGGCCACGGACGGCTGGCTCGCCGAGGCGGCCGCCCCGCCCGACCTCCCCCGTACCCAAGGTCTCATAATGCCTGTTCTGTCAAATTCCATCCCGGGGCCCGCGGGCCCCGTTTCAGGCTGGATTCCCTGGGGTTTCCGCTTCGCGGGCCCGCCGGAACCCACGCCCCGGTTCAGGCTCCCGCCGTCCCCGTCGCGGCCACCGCCGGCTCGGCCCGCCCGGCGTCGAGCCGCTCGAGGTCGAACGCGTCGTGGATCGCCTGCAGCGCCCGCTGGCCTTCCTCCCGCGGCACGATGCAGCTGATCTTGATCTCGCTCGTCGTGATGTTGTGGATCGGGATCCGGGCGGCCCCCAAGGCGGCGAACATCCGGCTGGCGACGCCCGTGTGGCTCCGCATGCCCGTACCGACCGCCGAGACCTTGGCCAGGCCGATCTCGAATGCCAACTCGCCCATCCCGAGGCGGTCGAGAACCTGGCTCGCCGCGACCTTGACCTCGGCGAGGTCCGAGTGGTCGACCGTGAACGAGATCGACGCCATGTCGCCGAACTCGGTCTGGACGATGTCGTCGACCATGACGTTCGCTCTCGCGATCGCCTCGAAGATCGTCGCCTGGACGCCGATGTTGTTCGGGATCCGCCGCAGGCTCACGCGGCCGAGATCGGGCTTGAGGGCGCAACCGACGACGACGATGTCTTCCATCCCTGGGTACTCCCGGACGATGAGCGTGCCCGGCTCGGGCCGCTGGCTGTGGCGGACATGTATGGGAACGCCGTACTTCTCGCCGAACATCACGGCCCGGGCGTGCATCACGCCGGCCCCGAGGGCCGCCAGCTCGAGCATCTCCTCGTAGCCGACGGTCGCCAGCCTCGCCGCGTTCGCGACCAGCCGCGGGTCTGCGGTGTAGACGCCGTCGACGTCGGTGAAGATCTCGCACGAGCCGCCCGGCTCGCGGCCGACGCCGAGGGCCGCGGCGAGCGCGACCGCCGTGGTGTCGGAACCGCCGCGTCCGAGCGTCGCGACGTCGCCCGACTCGGTCAGGCCCTGGAACCCGCAGACGACCGGCACGCGGCCGGCCGAGATCTCCCGCTCGAGCCGCGACGCGTCGATCGAGCGGATGCGGGCCTTGCGGTACGCGTCGCTCACCCGGATTCCAGCCTGCGCCCCGGTCAGCGAGATCGCCGCGATGCCCATCCGGTTGAGGGCCATCGCCATCAGCGCCGCCGAGACCTGCTCGCCGGTCGCCATGAGCTGGTCCATCTCACGCGAACTCGCCCCGCGATGCACGCGATCGGCGAGTCCGATCAGGTCGTCGGTCGTGTCGCCCATCGCGCTGACCACGACGGCGACCCGATGCCCCTCGGCGAGCGCGGCCTGCACCCGCCTCGCGCATCGCTCGATGCGGATCGGATCCCCGACGCTGGTGCCGCCGAACTTCTGGACGATCGTCGCCATCCGTGGCTCTTTCCCGTGGTCTCCGGGACCGCGATGGGTCCCGACGCCCGAATCCATGGGCGAGCCGGAAGATTACCGGAAACCGGATGGTGTGCGACGGCCGGGGGCCCACGGGGATCGGGCCCGACGCGGTCCAAGGCCCCTTTCGAGCCAGCCCGCCGCCCGGCCGACCTCAGCCCCCGATCGCCGCCAGCCGGTCGCGCTCGGCCCGCTCGGCCCGCTTGCGGGCGCTCTCGTCGAGGATCCGCTTGCGGATCCGGATCGACGATGGCGTGATCTCGACGAGCTCGTCGCTCTCGATGTACTCGAGGGCCGCCTCGAGGCTATACGAGCGGGCGCCCTTCAGGACGACCGTCTGGTCCTTGCTCGTCTCGCGGAAGTTCGTGAGCGGCTTGAGCCGGGTGCAGTTGATGACGAGGTCGTTGTCGCGGTTGTGCTCGCCGACGATCTGGCCCGCGTAGACCTGGTCGCCCGGCTTCACGAACATGACGCCGCGGTCGGCGAGGCCCTCGAGGGCGTACGCGGTGATGCGGCCGTTCTCGAGCGAGGTCATCACGCCGTTCTGCCGCCGCTTGATCACGGTCCGGTTCGGCTTGTAGCCGGTGAACGTGTGGTGCATGACCGCCTCGCCGCCCGTCGCGTTGAGGATGCGCGACCGCAGGCCGATCAGCCCGCGGGCCGAGATCTCGGCCTCGATGTGCATCCGCTCGCCGCGGGGGTCCATGGTGAGGATCTCGGCGCCGCGCGAGCCGAGCAGCTCGAGCGCCGGCCCCAACCCCAGGCTGCCG
>JBEIUL010000137.1:0-6369 GCA_040374395.1 Phycisphaeraceae bacterium | reverse complement strand
CGAAGATCTGCATCGCGAGCTGCACGAGCATCTCGACGCCGTCGACGACCGGACAGCCGCGTTCGCGGGCCGCGCGGAGGAAGGGCGTGAGGCGCGGATTCGTGATCACGTCGACCGCGAGGCACCCATGATCGACCGTCTCCCAGTCGACCGGCACCGGCTCGAGGGCGGGCGCGCAGCCGAGGTGCGTCGCGTTCATCAGCATCGTGGTGCCCTTCGGCAGGCGGACCGGCGAACTCCACGGCTGCCACCCGCACGGCACGCCCGACGCCGCCCGCACCCGTTCGGCGACCTCGCGGCCCTGCTCCTCGCGACGGGTGACCAGCGTCAGGTGGGCGGCCCCCGCGCGGGCGATCTCGACCGCCATGGCGCGGCCCGCGCCGCCTGCCCCGAGCATCACCACCCGCTGCCCCCGAAGGCTCGCGACCTTCTCGATCGCCTTGACCACGCCCTTCCCGTCGTTGTTGTGGCCGCGAAGGCGGCCGTCCTCGATCGTGACGAAGTTCGCGGCGCCGATCGCCCGCACGTCGTCGTCAAGCTCGTCGAGCAGCGGGATCACCGCGACTTTCCACGGCACGGTGATGCAGATGCCGCGGTAGCCGAGCGGCCGCAACCCCGCGACGGCCAGCGTGAGGTCGGACTCGTTCGCCACGTCGCTCTTCCAGAACTGCCAGTTCAGGCCGTGGTGGGCGTAGACCGCGTCGAACATGCGGTCGATGGGATTCTCGGCGACCGGATGGCCGAGCATGCCGGTCATCTGCTTCTGGGGCGGGATGGTGGGCATGGGGGGAAAGCCGGTGTCGAAGGTCCGACCGGTTGAGTCGGGTCATGGTACGGGGTGCGTGAACGCTTCGCCGCGCGGCAAGGCGATCGCGGGCCCAACCCACGAAGGTCTCCGGCGTTCTTCCAGGGCGGTCGCGGACCGCCCTCCCCAGTGACAGTGACGGGGTTCATCGCGCGACGCGGCCCCTGACTTCGCTCTGGGGGCGTCGGTCGGCGACCGACGCGGGACGAGGATGGCGTTCATCGCGGGCCCAACCCGCGAGCGGCTCCGGTGTTCATCCGAGGGCGGTCGCGGACCGCCCACCCCAGTGACCGGCACGAGGTCGATCGCGCGGCATGGCCGCGTCGGCCCGCGGCCGACGCGTGACTCGCGGGGCGTTCATCACGAGCCCAACCCGCGTCCGGGTTCCGCATCCAATCCTTCCGCCGCCGCGATGCCATCGCCCCGACGGCGAGGAACGCGAGCGCGGCCGGCGGCGCGGGCACGATCGTCAGGGCGAACCCGAACGAGCCCGATCCGCTCCACGGCTGGCCACCCCCGGCCCCCAGGTGACGTATCCCGCGGCGGACGCCGAGAGGCGGTAGCTGCCGGGGCCGGTTTGGCCCGTCCACGTCGCCGAGGACCACTCCTGCGGGCTCTGCGACGATCCCGGATTCGTCGCGATCCAGTCGGCATTGAAGTGCTCAACCGTTCCGGCGAGGTTGGTGATGCGGAGGATCGCGTTCCCGGGCGGCCACGAGGTACCCCACATCTCCAGCAAGAGGTCGGCCGGCGGTCCGGTGATCACGAACGTGACCTCGAGCGAACTCGAACGAGAATCGGAGCAGTGGCTGCTGAAGTAGGTCCGCCAGCTGGAGCCCGACAAGGTCCCGCCGTGCGGGGTCGAGAGCGAGAACTCGCCGAGCGCGGTGGCGGTCGCGGTCTCGTTCCAGCGGAGCGCGGAATCGGGGTCGACGCGGACGGCGTTGAGCGTGCTCGTCCGCGACTGGATCTGGATCCGGGCCGCGGCCGCGGCCACGAACGGGAACGCGAACGCGGACGGGAAGAGGAACGCGAGGGTCGCGAGACGGGGCATCCGGCGGCGGGTCCGGTGCGTGGCTTTCTCCGGCCGACAGGGTACGGGCCGCGGCGTACGGAACTCAACCGGGTGCGCACCGCCGGGACCGGCGCGGGCGGGGAGGCACCGGCGGGAATTCCGCATATTCGTCGTACGATGTCGAATTTGCATGGTACCATCGGACCGTGCTCGATCGCCCCGGACATCTCGCCGCCGTCCGCCGCCTGCTGCGTTCCTTCCAGGCGGTCGCGATCCTCGGGGCGAGGCAGGTCGGGAAGACGACGCTGGCCCGGGCGGTCGCGGACGACTTCGGCGAACGAGCGAGGCTGTTCGATCTCGAGACCGACCGCGACTTCCGCCTGTTGCAGGATCCCGAGCCGGTGCTCGCGCCGCTCCGCGGGCTGGTGGTGATCGACGAGGTGCAGCGTCTGCCGTCGCTCTTGCCCCCGCTGCGTCCGCTGCTCGACCGGCGGCCGCTTCCGGCCCGCTTCCTGCTGCTCGGCAGCGCCTCCCCGGCGGTCGCCACCGGCGGGAGCGAGAGCCTCGCCGGCCGCCTCGCCTACCACGAGCTCGGCGGCTTCGGACTCGACGAGACCGGGCCCGGCCGCTGGAAGCGGCTCTGGTTGCGGGGCGGGTTCCCGCGGTCGTTCACGGCGCGGTCCGACGCGGCGAGCATGGAGTGGCGCCGCTCGTTCGTGCAGACCTACCTCGAGCGGGATGTGCTCGATGCGGGACTTGGGATGCCTCCCGCCGAGCTGCGCCGCTTCTGGCAGATGCTCGCGCACTGGCACGGGCAGCGATGGAACGCGTCGGAGTTCGGCCGGGCCTTCGGCACTTCCGAGGCGACGGTGCGGCGCTGGCTCGAGACGCTCGAGGGCTTCTACGCGATCCGGCTGCTGAGGCCGTGGCACGCGTCGATCGCGAAGCGGCAGGTGAAGACGCCGAAGGTGTACATCCGCGACGCGGGCCTTCTGCACGCGCTGCTCGGCATCGGCACCCCCGGCGAGCTGCAGGAGCGTCCGCAGGTCGGCGCTTCGTTCGAGGGGTTCGTGATCGAGCAGGCGATCCATGCCGCGGGCGCCGGTCCGGACGAGGCCTTCCACTGGGCGACGCCGCAGGGCGCCGAGCTCGACCTGCTGCTCGTGCGGGGGGACCGTCGCGTCGGGATCGAGGCCAAGTGCACCGAGGCCCCGACCGTCACTCGCTCGATGGAGATCGCGATGCGGGATCTCGGGCTCGAGAGGCTCTGGGTCGTCCACCGGGGCTCGCTGCGTTTCACGATGCGTCCGGGGGTCGAGGCGGTGCCGGTCGAGCGGCTCGGCGAGCTGGCGAAGGTGCTGGGCGGACGCCGCGGCGGGTGATCCGGACTGACCGCGCGGGTCCCGCGGATCCCCGCGCGAGACGAAACGACCTGGGCCCCTTGCGGGACCGGGTCGTCGATTCTTCGGGTGAAGTTCCGCGTCGGGCCGCGCTCAGGGGCCTGTTGCAAAACCCCCGCTGCCTGCGAGCGGCTCCGGCATCGCCTGGACATCGTCGGCTTCCATCGGCGGCCCGCTGCGGGGCCGCCTGCTTCAGCCTCCTCGCCAGGCTCGTCCTCGCTCGCTCTCGGCGAACGCGGGTGATTTGCAACAGACCCCTCAGCGCCGCCGGCGACGCAGCAGGCCGCCCGCGGCCAGCACCAGCACGCTCGCCGGGGCGGGCACGATGGTGAGCTCGTACGACCACGAGTTCTCGGCGGTCGCCGAGGCCGCCCCGCCGGCGAACGCGAAGGCGCTCGCGTTCGAGTCGCCGATCAGCCGGTACCCGCCGGCGGTCAGCTCGAGGTCGACGTTGAAGGCGCCCTGCTCGCCGGGCAGGGAGAGCGAGTTGAAGATCGAGACGAAGATGAAGCCGTCGAACCGCTGCAGGATCACACTTCCGCTCAGGAAGCCGTAGCCTGGGGCCAAGGTCACGAGTCCCGAGAGGTTGGCGGAGACCGTCGATCCCACCGTGAAGCCGAACTCGAGCCGGTTTCCGACGGACGGCACCGTCATCAGCGCGGAACCTTCACCCGTGGCGGCGGCAGAGACTTCGGTCGAGCCCGAGGCCTGGATCCGCGAGAACTCGGAGACCGAGCCGGTGATCGAGAACTCGTGCCCGTTCAGCACCGCGACCGACGCGGACCACGGCCGGCCCGGATCATCGAGCACGAGCCCGGCCTTGCTGTCGGCGAACGACAGCAACAGCGAGCCGGCGAGGTCGACATCGGCGCTCGACTGCAGCGCGGACGAGGTGAAGGTGTCCTCCGCGACGCCGTACACCGTCGTGTACTCGAGCCGGCTCATCCGGGAATTCAGCGACTGGGCCTCGACGCTGGCCGCGGTGGCGAGGGCGATCACGCCCGCGACCCGGACGGTACGAATGTTGATCATGGTCTTCTCCTGCTCCCTGGGGACATGCCCGCCCGCGTCCGGAGCGGACACTCGAAACGGGACCCCGAAGGTCTTGAACTCGATGGGGTCAAAGCAAGTGCCAAGACCGGCCGTTCGGGGCGTTCCCGGGCCGAGATCCCGAAAGGGCGACGCAAACTTCGCGTTTACACGCGCTTAGGGATCGAGAGGCCCCCTCGGCACCAACGGGGGTCGAAGGGCTGGCCACGACCCCTCATCGCGCCGCCGGGACGAACACCGTCTCCCACTCGCGGGCCATGTCGACGACCGTCCATCCCCGCAACCCCGCCTCGTCGAGCCCGCGGTCGAGCCGGCCGCCCGCCCAGGCCCGGTGGTATGGCCATTAGCGGTGGGCGTGGGGGGGGTGGTTGAGGACGCAGAGCGACGGGCCCGGTCCGGACGCGGTCCACTCAAGCATCGCGAGGTCGCCGTCGGAGTTGCCGAAGGCGATCACGGGCCGTCGGCCGATCGTCCGCTCGATCGCGATCGGCTTGCCGTCGCCGTCGTCGACGAAGACGATTTCGGGCGTCTTCACGAGCGAGACGACGTCGCCCTGCCGCTCGAGCCTCAGCCCGCCGGTCGAGCCGATGACCCGCTCGGGAGGGATGCCGTACCGATCGTCGGCGAGCGCCCGCACGAAGTCGATGCCGCCGCCCGAGACGATGTGGGGACGGAACCCGTTCGCCCGCAGGAGATCGAGCACTTCGAGCATGGGCCGGTAGGCGAGGTCGACGAGGCGCCGGTCACGGTCGGGATGCCGCGCGGTCGCGAGCCAGCGCTTCGCCTCGACGTCGAACTCGTCGGGCGTGAGGCCCGCGTGCGTCACCGCGGCGACCTTCGCGATCGAGTCGCGGCCGCCGTTCAACGTTGTCGCGAGCGCGGCCGCCCGCCCGCCCGAGCGGGCCGCGGCGAGGATCGATGCGTACGGCTCGTCGGACGCCCACGCCGGCGCGGCCTTCGCGAGCCCGACGAGGCGATCGAGTTCGAAAATCAGGTGGAAGTACGCGGGCTGCTCGGCCCAGAGCGTGCCGTCGTTATCGAGGACGGCGACCCGTTCCTCGGGCGGGATGAAGGCGTCGCCCTTCACGTCGGTCGTACGCTCGACGAACTCGAGGATTGCCCGCTTCGACGGGCCGTCTCGCCAGGACGGAAGCGGATCGGGGCGGGCGCTGCACGCGGCGAGGGCGATGCAGGCGACGAGGAGGGTGACGAGTCGGGATCGCATGGGAATCGGGCGGATACACGGAGGGCGGGGCCACGCCCACCAGGTGTTTCAGTTCGCGCCGCCCTGCGGGCTGGTCACCGCCTCCATCACGCGGTCGAGATTGAAGCTTCCGGGCTTCTGCCGCGGCGGGAACTCGCGGAAGCTCTGGAGCCACCTCGCGACGTACGCGCCGGCGGGCGCGATGGCGAACATGTGCTCGAGGTACCACCGCTGGTAGCCCATCGCGTGCTCCTGCTGGGCCCGCTCGAAGGGGTCCATGCGGAGGTTGGTCAGCAGCGGCGCCCGCAGCTCGGTGAAGGGCTTCTGCCAGACGTCCATGCCCTCGGCCTCCTGCACGAGGAAGGTGACCTTCCAGTTCCCGTAGCGCAGGGCCGCGACGCTGCCGTCGTCGGTCCAGTAGATGAACTCCTGCCGCGGCCACGCAGCCTCGCCGCGGAACGACGGGCCGAGGTCGTAGCCGTCGAGGTGCACCTTGCAGTCGCGGCCGCCGACCGAACGGCCCCTCTTGAGGTCGGCGACGACCGTCGCGTCGCCCGCCGCCGCGAGCAGCGTGGGCAGCATGTCCTCGTGGGCCGCGATGTCGTTCACCACCGTGCCCGGCCTGATCGTGCCCGGCCAGCGGATGAGGCACGGCACGCGGAAACCGCCTTCCCACTGGGTGTTCTTCTCGCCGCGGAACATGGTGGTGCCGCCGTCGGGCCAGGTGAAGGTCTCGGCCCCGTTGTCGGTCGAGTACATGATGATGGTGTTGTCGAGCTGCCCGAGCCGCTCGAGCTCGGCGAGCAGCATCCCGATCTGGCGATCGTGCTCGACCATGCCGTCGGCGTAGATGCCGAGGCCGGTCTTGCCGTCGGCGCCCTCGGCGAGGTGGGTG
>JBEIUL010000383.1:0-2907 GCA_040374395.1 Phycisphaeraceae bacterium | reverse complement strand
TCCCGCGACTGGTCCGGGTACAGCGAGGTGAAGCGGGTCAGCCAGCTCACGCTCGATCCCGTGGCCTTCCCGGCCGGGGCGTGGCTGAAGGCGAACAGCCGCCTCGGGCGGCTCCAGGTCACGAACCGCATGGGCGACCTCGACGGCGACGGCGACTTCGATCGCCTCTACTGCTACGGCGGCCGGTCGTTCACGATCCGCTCCGCCGACAGCTCGCTCGTCTGGGACAGCGCGGACCTCTTCGAGCGGATCGTCGCCGCGACCGTGCCGGCGTTCTTCAACGTCTCGAACGACGCGAACCTCTTCGACCGCCGCAGCGCGAACAAGGGCCCCGAGCCCGAAGGCGTGACGGTCGGCATGCTGAACGGCGTTCCCTACGCGTTCGTGATCCTCGAACGGATCGGCGGCGTGATGGTCTTCAACGTCGCGAACCCCGCCGCCCCGGTCTTCGAGCGCTGGGTCAACACCCGCGACTACACCCAACCCGTGAACACGCCGGCGGCGGGCGACCTCGGGCCGGAAGGCGTGTTGTTCGTGCCGCCGGGCGAGTCGCCCGACGGGCGGGCCCTGGTCATCGTCTCGAACGAGATCAGCGGTACCGTCTCGATCTTCGCGGCGAGCCCGATGTGCGAGACGCCGGGCGACCTCGACGGGGACTGTGTCGTCGATGCCGCCGACCTCGCCGCGGTGCTCGCGGCGTGGGGACCGTGCGGGAAGGGCGGCTGCCCGGCCGATCTCGACGGCGACGGCCTCGTGGGCGCGGCCGACCTCACGATGCTGCTCGCGAATTGGGGCTGACCCGGGACATTCCGGAGGGGATTCCTTGAGGGCGACGCCCGGCTCCGGCGGGGCGTCGTGGTTTCACGGCGAGCGCTCGCCCGGCGCTTCAACCAGCCACTCGCGGCGGAAGAGATGCTCGCGGACCCGGCCGGTCGCCATCTCGCGGAGTTGCTTCCCGCTGTGGCGGCTCGTCATGTCGATGCGGCTGCCGATCGCGCCCGCGGGCGGCGGGGCGTCGAGCGGGGTCCACTCGATCGCGAGGTCGCGCTCGCCGCGTTCGAGCGCCGGCGGCAGGCCGGCTTCCGTGCGGAAGCCGCGGATGTCGGCGCCGGGCAGCACGAACCGGTGCTGTTCGAACGCACCGTTGAAGTTGAACGGCACCCAGACGGTGCGGCCGGCGGCGGCGGCCCGCGTCGCCTCGCCGAAGCGGCCGAGCGGGCCGTCGAAGAGCGAGAGGAGGCTCGCGAGGTTGAGCATCACGAGCAGGGCCGCGACGGGGGCGGCGGCCTTCGTGATCGGGGCGCGGATGATGGCGAAAACGATGAACCCGGCCGACGCCGCGAGCAGCGGCCAGTGCCACGGGCCGAACGCGCCGCCGCCGAGCTCGCGGGCCAGCGAGACGCCGAGCCAGCCGATCGGGGCGAGCACGGCAAGGCACGCGACGAGCGTCAGCACGAACGCGTCGCGGCCGACGTGGTGCCCGCGGAGGGCGAGGATCACCGCCAGCGCCGGCATCGCGTCGAGTAGGTAGCGATTCGACCGCTGGCTCGGCAGGCAGAAGACGACGAGCAGGGCGATCATCCAGATCCAGAGCAGGCGTTCCTCGTCGCGAAGTTCCCGCCGGTGCTTCCAGCACTCGACCATGACGCCGAACACCGGGAACGCCAGCAGCCCGGCGTTCACGAGGTAACCGACCAGCATCGGCCAGACGCTGTGGCCGCCCCAGACGAGTTGCTTCAGGTAACTGCCCTCGTCCTTCGCGTCGAACTTGCCGAGGTTCTCGCCGATCACGAACTCGCGCCAGACCTCGGCGCGGTCGGGCGACAGCGCGAACCAGAGCGAGAAGACCGCGAGCGCGACGGCGGCGACGAGCGCGAGCGGCACCGTCGACCCGCGCAGGAACGCCGCCGGCCGGTAGCCGTGGAACCGCAGGTGCCACCACGCGAGCGTCGCGCCGATCGGCAGGAGCTGGGCGAAACTCTTCGTGAAGAGCGCCAGGCCCGCCGCGAGCCCGACGAGCGTCGGCACGAGCAAAGCGCTCCGGAACGACGCCGGATACCGCCACAGCACGATCCAGAGGGCGAGCGTGGTGAAGAAGGTTTCCGGCGGGTTCACGAGGAACGGCCGCCCGAAGCGGTAGACCGCGAAGAACGCGAGGTACGCCAGGGCCGCGAGGAGGCCGGTCCGCACGTTTCGCCCGGACAGCTTCCACGCGAGGGCCCCCGCGAGGGCCGCGGTCAGGAAGCTCCACGCGACGCTCGGCCACCGGAGGGCGAAGAGCGTCCAGTCGCGGCCCCAGTCGGTCGACACGATGCCCTGCCAGAACAGGAACGGCGGCTTGGTGTTCCGCATGCCCGGCAGTTCGCTCGCGAGCGGCAGCCAGTGGCCGCTCGCCGCGGTGATGCGGGTGATGTGGGCGTACACCATCTCGTCGCCGTTCCGCAGGATCTGCTGGCTGCCGAGACCGAAGAGGTAGGTCGCGACGGCGACGGCGATCGCCGCGGCCCACCCGAGCCAGGCGATTCTGGCAGCGGGCGCATCGTTCACGCCGCGTCCCCGGCGGGCTTCCGCGTGCGGAAGGTCCACGCGTCGTTCGCGGTGAAGTTGAAGAGGCTCGCGATGCCGATCGCGAGGAACGCCGCGAGCAGGTAGTGCATCCAGACCGCGAAGAGGTTCGTGAGCAGGAACTGCACGGCGATGCCGATCCAGCAGGCGAGGGCGTACTGCCCGAACTGGACGACGACCGGCACCCGCCGCTCCTTGCGGCGGTCGACCCACGTCCAGCGGCGGTTCCAGTGGAAGTTGCTGAGCGTACTGACGAGGATCGCGAGGGCGATCGCCCCGTTCAGCCGCAGCCATTCGGGCGACACCGCCTTCAGCAGGTGATCGCGGGCGAGCCAGAGCGTC
>JBEIUL010000199.1:0-5112 GCA_040374395.1 Phycisphaeraceae bacterium | reverse complement strand
GGATGCGATGCGGTGGGCGTGCGTCGACGGCTTCGACTGGCTGCTGCCCATGGACTGCGACGAGCAGCACGAGCCCGCGGCGATCCCCGACTTCGTCGCGGCGCTCGTCGCCGACGACGCCGACGTCGTCTCGGGCAGCCGGTACCTGCTCGGCCGCCCCGACGACGACCTGCCGCCCGAGGATCGCCGCTCGATCAACCGGACGATCACCGCCGAGCTGAACGCCCGGCTCGACCTGCGGCTGACGGATTCCTTCTGCGGATTCAAGGCCTACCGGACCGCGTCGCTCGAGCGGCTCGAGCTCGACGTCGACGGCTACGACTTCCCGATGCAGTTCTGGCCCGAGGCGGTCGCGAAGGGCCTGGTCATCCGCGAGATCCCGGTGCGGCTCATCTACAACGATCCGAACCGCTCGTTCGGCGGTCCGCTCGACGACGCGACAAACCGGCTTCGGGTCTACCGCCGCACGCTGCACCGGCAGCTGCGGCTCCGCGACGACGTCCTTCCCGCTTCGGCGGTGGCCGGGCTCGACGCGATCGACGCGGCGAGCGACTGGGCGGATTGCGGATGACGGGCGGCGCGGACGGCGCCGAGCCGCTCGTGATCGAGCCGTCGGGACCGGCGATCGTCGCGTCGCTGCGGGCGGCGGGCCCGGAACTCGCTCGCGGCACCCTGGTCTTCGGCCGTACGCTTGCGGATTGGCGGCATGAATCGCGGGCCTTCCTCGGTCTTCCCGTCGACCGCCCGATCGTCGCGACCGGCCACCAGGCGGGCCTCTGGCACGCGGGGATCCTCGCGAAGTGGCTCCTCGCCGACGCGGTCGCGCGTTCGACGGGCGCCGCGACCGCCGCGATCACCGTCGACCAGGACACCAACGATGCGGGGGCGATCGCGTATCCCTCGCTCGTCGACGGCCGGCCTCGCCGCGCGACGCTGCCCACGCTGCCCTCGCGACGCGGCGGGCCGACCGGGCTCGCCCGTACGGTGCGGGTCGCGCCGCCGGACGAGCCGCCGTCGGCCGGCCTCGACGCCCCGCTCGCCGCGATCGCCGCGGCGGTGAACGCGCGGGCGGGCCAGGCGAATCTCGCCGCGCAGATGGCCGCGGCGAACGACGACCTGCTGCAGCGACGGCTCGGCCTGTCTCCCCCGCCGTCGATCCCGGCGAGCCGCCTCGTCGAGCTGCCGTTCGCGCGGGAACTCCTCGCGAGGTTCGCGGCCGATCCGCGGGCCAACGCGTCGTACGTCGAGGCGCTCGCCGCCGATCCGCGGGCGGCCCGGCCGCTCGCCCCCGGCGAGCTGCCGCTGTGGCGACTGGTTCCCGGCGATCCGCATCCCCGCCGCGAGCCGGTCCGGGTCGGCGACGCGCCGCCGCCGGCCGGCGGTCGCCTCGCGCCGCGGGCGTTCCTGCTCACGGCGATCTCCCGGCTCGTCGCGTGCGACCTCTTCATCCACGGCACGGGCGGTGGCCGCTACGAGCGGGTCACCGAGGAGTGGATCGGCCGCTGGCTCGGCCTGCGGCTCGCCCCGATGGCGGTCGCGAGCGCGACGTTGCGGCTTCCGCTCGGGCACCTCGTCGCCGACCGTGTCGAGGTCACTCCCGCCGAGTTCCGGCGTCGCTCGTTCGATCCCGACGCGACCGGGGCCGGACCGAGCGAGGCCCTCCGCGACCTGCTGTCGGCAATCGATGCCGCCCCTCGACGCTCGGCCACCCGACGCGCGGCCTACCGGGCACTCATCGCGCACCGCGAGCTTCGCCGGACCGCCGTCGCCGACGAACTCGCGCGGCTCGCGACCGAGGCGGAACGCACCCGCTCGCTCGCCGCCGCGATCGAGGTCGCCCGGAGCCGCACCTGGCCGTGGCCGCTCCACGACGACGCGCGACTCTCCTCGCTTGCCAACCGGATCCGCGGGACCATCGAGTGACGAGGCGCCTCGTGAGGCGCCCCACGAAACGCCTGATCAGCCGCCGCGCAGCGGATCGGGCCGGTAGATCCTCGTGTCGAGCGCCCATAGCTTCTCGGTGAAGTCCGCCGCCGGCTCGGCGCCGGGCCGGTCGTAGTCCTCGCGGCGGGCGTTCCCGAGGGCCATCGCGGTCTTCGCGTCGAGGTTGTCGAGCATCGCGACGAAGATCGCCTCGGGCGTCGCGGGCAGCTTCGCCGCCCCGAACTCGAGCGCGCCGTGGTGGCTCACGATGATGTGCATGAGCACCCGAACCGCCTCGGGCGGCAGCTCGGCGCCGCCCTTCTGACGCAGGGCGAGGGCCTTCCCCTGCAGCCAGATCGCCCCGCGGACGACGTGGCCGACGAGGTTCCCGTCGACGGTGTAGTTGAAGCCCCGCTCCCACTCGAGCTCGGTGGTCTTGCCGAGGTCGTGCAGGAAGAGGCCCAGGAGCACGAGATCGCGGTTGAGCTCGGGATAGAGCGGCAGCATCGCGTCGGCCAGCCGCATGAGCTGCAGCGTGTGCTCGAGCAGGCCGCCGATGTACGCGTGGTGCAGGCTCGTCGCGGCCGGGGCCCGGCAGAAGAGCCGCATCAGCTTCTCGTCCTCGAGATAGCCGTCGGCGAGGGCCCGCATGCCCGGGTGCCGCATCGAGTGCAGCAGGCTCGTGACCGCGGCGAACATCCCGTCGATGTCATGCCGCGTGGTGGGCAGCAGCCGACCGAGTTCCTCGGGGTTCGGCTCGGCGGGATCGACGGTCTGCAGGATGATCTGCAGCCCACCGTTGTAGGTCTCGGTGTTGCCGCGCACCCGCACGAAGCCGGCGTGGGCGATTCGCGAGAACGTCGCCTCGTCGCAGCTCCACATGCGGCACGGCAGCTCGCCGCTCGCGTCGCGCAGCAGGCACTTGAGGAAGGGCTTCCCGTTGCGGGTCTGCCCGAGCTGCGGGTTGACGATGCTGTAGACCCCCTCGAGGTAGGTCTTGTCGCCGAGCGAACGGATGGGTGGAGGGGCCGCGGTCATGGACCGGGCAGTGTACCGCGACCGCGTCAGCCGATCCGCGACAGGAAGTCGCGGGCGATCGCGGCGCGATGGGTTTCCGCGGGAAACTCCTCGCGGTACCGCGCGGCAGCGCGGGCATGGAGGGTGACCGCGTGCGCCGCGAGCTCGAGCAGCCCGAGCGGACCGCGGCCCGCAAGCCGGGCGACGAGCCCGACGAGGATCCCGGTGAGCACGTCCCCGCTGCCGGCGGTGGCGAGCGCGGAGTTGCCGCCCGGCCCGATCCAGGCCCGCACGCCGTCGGTGACCACGGTGCCCGGGCCCTTGAGCACGACGATCGCGCCCAGCCTCGCCGCGAGCGACGCGGCGGCGCGGAGGCGTTCCGCGGGATCGTCGCCGGCCGGCGCGAGATCGAGCGCCGCCGCGAGCCGGGCGAACTCGCCCGGATGCGGCGTGAGGATCGCCGGCGCCCGCAGGTCGCGGGCGAAGTCGCTCAGCGACGCGAGCGCGTTCAGCGCGTCGGCGTCGACCACGACCGGGACGTCGTCGCGCGACACGAGACCGACGGTCAGCTGCCGCTCCGGCCAGCCGTTCCGAGGCCCGGCCCGATCGCGATCGCGCGGGACCTCGCGCGGGCCGCCTCGATCCGTTCCGCCGCCGCCGACGCGTCGAGGATGCCGCCCGGCGCCGGCAGCGGGACCAGCACCGCCTCGGGCGCGATCGCCGCCGCCGCCGCGACCAGCGGCTCGGGCACCGCAAGTTCGACGAGCCCGCAACCGGCGCGAAGCGCCGCGAGGGCCGAGAGCGCCGGGCCGCCGACCATCGTGAACGGGTCGCCGGCCCCGACCGCGACGTGCCCGCCGACCACGAGCGCGGTGCCAAAGGTTCCCTTGTGGCCGCCATCCTCGCGCGGCGGGAGCGGCGGCAGGACCTCGACGATCTCCGGCGTCACGGCGCGGGCTCCCGCACGCGGATGTCGAGGTTCCCGAGCAGCGCGAGCGTCTCGGTCCACATCGGGTCGGTCGCGCCGCCCGCAAGCGGCCCGACCGTCGTCGCCAGGTGCGCCGCGTCGAACGCCCGCGCCGCCGGCAGCGTCGCGTCGAGGTCGATCCACGCGAGGCCGCCGCCGTCGACCGGCACCAGGGCCTGGGTCCAGACGTGCCAGCCCCAGACGTCGCGCTGGCCGGCGAACGAGTCGGCATAGATGAGGCCGCCGACGATGCGGGCGGGGATGCCGTCGGCCCGCAGGAGGGCCGCGAGGACCACCGCGTGCTCGCTGCAGTCGCCGCCGCCCGAGCGGATCGCCTCGCTCGCGCTCGCGAACGCGCTCGCGAGGTCCTTCCGCCCGAGGGCACGCCCGGCCGCCCTCCGGAGCCGCTCGGCCCGCTCGCGCGCCGCCAGGCCGGGCTTCGGCAGCGTCTTCCGCAGCAGGCCGCGGATGTCGGCCGAATCGTGGTCGACGAGCGATGTCACCGCGAGGAACGCGGGATCCGCCGCGTCCCCCGGGCCCGCCGGGCTCCCCCGCCCCGCGTCGATCTCGACCGCGCACGAGCCGGGACCGGTCCGCTCGACCCGCTGGGCGCCGACCGACGGCAGGTCGGGAAGCGGCCCCTCGCGCGACGAGACCGAGAGCGACAGCGTCGTCCTCGCCCGCGGGTCGCGGATGGGCCGGTCGGCCGCGACGAAGCTCCGCACGAGCACCTCGGCCCGCGCGTTCCGCAGCGACGCCCTTGCCTCGGCCTCGTCGCACAGCTCCGACCGCAGCTCGCCGATCCCGAGCCGCAGCTCGCTCGCGACGAGCACGCCGTCCGACGAGTACGTCTCGCGCCCGGGCACCTCGAGCAGGTCGCTCGTCATCGTGAAGTCGACCACCGGGATCTCGCGGCCACGGACCGCGACCTTCCGCCCGCCCCGGCGCTCGAGCCTGACCGATGCGACGCGGAGGCCGCCCTCGACGTCGATCGTGCGGAACGAGATCTCGCCCGCGCCGGCCTCGAGCCTCGCCTTCACGAGCCGCGACGCCGCCGCGGGCGGCAGCGCCGCCGCATCGGGCCGGGGCTCGACCCGCTCCCGTCCGCCCTCGCGGACCGTCACCCCGTCGCGACCGAACTCGTACCGCACCGGCGACGCCTCGCCCCCGCCGAAATCCTGCCGCACCTCGGCCGAGAGCAGCTC
>JBEIUL010000183.1:0-5429 GCA_040374395.1 Phycisphaeraceae bacterium | reverse complement strand
TCAGCCGCGGCGGCGGCGGCCGTTCATCAGCAGGCCGCCGAGTCCGAGAAGCGCCGCCGCGCCGGGGGCGGGGACGGTGCCGACGAGCACGCTGGTGAACGAGGCCGAGGCCCCGGCGCTCAGGGTGAACTGCATCCGCACGCTGAGATCGTTGGCGATGCCGAAAGCGTCCCCGCTCGGGACCGGATCGCCGAACGCGTCGGTTCCGAGGATCGAACTGCCCGCGGTGGTCCGCTCGGCCGAGATCGGTCCCCGCAGGAGGGTCGCGATCGTGGTTCCGCCGGACGTGGCCGTCCAGATCGGGGCGTCGCCCACGCTTCCGAACGAGCCGGCCCCCTCGGTGGTCACGCCCGCGCTGACCGAGCCGGTGAACAGGCCCGCGCCCGCCAGGCTGATCGGCATCGAAAGCACGAGGTCGAAGACCATCGTCGACGCCGACGTGTTGGTCACCACGAAGTTGCCCGCGGTGTACACCCGATCGAGCCCGTCGCTCGTCCCGGCGTCCGAGGCGTTGAAGTTCCACGCGGCGATCCAGTCGGCCCCGGACGACGTGGCGATGCCGTGGTAGTTGAAGACGTTCGCCGAACCGGTTGCGAAACCGTCGAGCGACATCACGGTCGAATGACCGTCGGCCACGAGGGCCATCGAGATCACCGGACCGTCGGCCACGGCCAGCGACGTGACCACACCGAGCGCGAGGAAACTCGCGCCGACTCTCTGCAGATTTTCCATGTCCCCGTTCCTCCCTCACTCACGGGGCAGGCGCCCCGTCCGGATCCCCCGTTGCGGACAGATCCAGGTTCCCGTTCCGGACCCTCCGCGAGGCAGCAGCCGCGCGAAGCCCCAATCCGCTGCAAAAGTAGCCCAAGACTGGAGCGAGTCCAGTCACCTTGGGCACTTCCGGGGATGGAACCCCGTCGATCGGGGCGGATCGGGAATCCGACGGGCGATTATTCGCTCGGGTTCCGGGGAAACCGGGGGTCAGCGGCGTCGGCGGCTGCGGAGCCCCGCCAGTCCCATGAGAGCCAGGGCGCCGGGGGCGGGGATCGCCTCGACCACGAAGATGCTGGTGAACGAGGCCGAGTCGCCCGCGGTCAGCGAGAAGCGGAACTGCATCGCGATGTTCTCGGCGACCGCACCATGGAGCTGCGAGGGGATCGGATCGCCGAAGCCGGCCGGCCCGAGGCTCGAGCTGAGGAACGCTCCCGCGGTGATCGTGGTCGACGAGAGCAGCGAGCCGGCCGTCGCGCGGTTCGCGGTGCCGAAGTCGGTGATCGCGGTGAAGAGGCCCGAGTCGCCGATCGACGACAGGATCGCGCCGTTGCCGTTCAGGTCGGTCACCGTGCCCGTCACCGAGCCGCCGACGTAGTGGTGCGACGAGACGCTGCCCTTGGGCAGGATCACGTTGAGGAAGAACTCCCGCGTGGTCGTGCCGGTGTTCATCACGCTGATGTTCCCGACGATGAACGGGTCGGAGTTGACCAGGAGATTCCACGACACCGCGAGGCCGTCGAGGGAATCGGTGAGGGCCCCGGTGCTGCCGGCGAAACCGAAGGTCCGGTTCGTGTTCGCCCACGAGCCGCCGATCTCGCCGGCGGAATACGTATGGCTGTTCGACCCGGAACCCATGGTGAAGTAGAGGTTCGGGATGACGGTGCCGTCCGCCGAGGCGGCGAATGCGGACGATGCCGCGGCGATCGCGGCCAGGGCCTTCACGAGTCGATTGTGGGTGGCGTTCATCGTCTCTTCCTCTCCAGTTGTTTCCATCCGCTCGGTCCGGGCCGGGTCGAACCGGGTCCTTGACCGACTCCGGACCGAACCTAGCACGCTTTCACCGGTGTTCAAAGGTCGGCGCGGCGATCGACCGCGGGGCCGGGCGCCGCGCAGCCGGAACAGGTCGTGCCGATGGAGTCGCGATCGTCGCCCTCGCGTTCGCGGCGGCGAGATTCCGGGCCGCGCCCGCACGAACGGAATCCTCGGAAATCGAAGGCTTCGCGCCGGTTACGGGACAAGCGTCGCGTCGCAAGGGGCGGTCGGGATCGACGCGGGCATCGCCGGGACGTCGTCGAGGCCGAGCCGTCGCACGAGATCCGACCACCCATCGAGCGCCGTCCGGATCTCGGCGACCGACGTCGCGAGTCGGCACGCTTCCTTCAGCGGCTTCACGTGGCCCATGGTCTTCCCGTACCAGCTGATGCGAGAATGCATGCACCGGACGGCCTCGCTCTCGCCGCGGTACCGCACGAGCAGCTCGAGGTGGCGGCCGATCACCCGCAGCTTCTCGAGGAGGCCGGGTTCCGGGACCGGCTCCGGGCTTCCGGCGAGATGGGCGCTCGCCTGGCGGAAGAGCCACGGCGTACGGAGGGCGGCGCGACCGATCATCACGCCGCGGCAGCCCGAGCGGCGGACGAGCTCGGCGGCGTCCTCCGGCGTGGCCACGTCGCCGTTGCCGATGACCGGGATCGAGCGGACCGCGGCCACGACCTCGCCGATCGCATCCCAGTCGGCCTCACCCGAGAAGAACTGGACGGTGTAGCGGCCATGTACCGTCACCGCGGCGATGCCGGCCGACTCGAGATCGCGGGCGAGCCGCGGCGCGACCTTCCGCTCGGGATCCCAGCCGAGCCGCATCTTCGCGGTGACCGGGATGCGACCGTTCGAGTGCTTCCGCACCGCCTCGACGATCCGCTCGGCGAGCCGCACCGTCGAGCCGATGTCGCAGAGGAGCATCGAGCCGCCGTTTCGCTTCGCGACCTTGTCGACGGGGCATCCCATGTTGATGTCGATCAGCGCCGCGCCGTGGTCGATCGCCCATACGGCGGCCTCGGGCAGCGGATCGTCGGAGTTCCCGTAGAGCTGCATGCCGCATGGCTGGTCGAGGCCGTTGGTCGCGGCGAGTTCCCGGGTGCGGGGCGTTTCCTTCAGGATCGCCCGGCAATTGAGCAGGTCGGTGCTCGCGAGTCCGACGCCGCCCTGCTCGCGGCAGAGGATGCGGAACGGCAGGTCGCAGTGCCCGGCGATCGGCGCCAGCAACAGCGGCGTCGCGAGCCGCAGCGGACCGATCGCCAGCGGCGCGAGCCGGATCGTCGGTGGGCGGTCGCCACGCGGGGACTCCATGTCCGGAGGGTAGCGGGCGGGCCCCGCGGTACGAAGCGCCCGTCAGGGGCCGGGAACCATCGCCTCGCCCTCGGCCCACGTGCCTCGCTCGACGCTCCAGTCGTTGCCGAAGAATCCGGCGAGCCGGATGCCCGCGAGCCCGTCGACGAGCGTGCTGGCGGCGAGCACGGTGAGGTCCGGATACGCGACGCCCGAGACGAAGTACGGCAGCCGCTCGGTGAGGCGGATGCCCGCGGGGCCCGTCCCCGCGACGACGCCGACGCACGCGGTGTCGGAGCCGGCCCGCGGATAGACGAAGAGCGCCGCGAGATCGCCGCCGGCGATCTCCTCGTCGGCGACCTTGACCGATCCTTCCTTGACCAGCACCGGGCAGGGACCGAGCAGCGCGGACCATGCCGAGTTCGTGTCGGCGTTCCCGTAGAGGATCACGTTGCGATCCCGGTCGGCGGCCGCGTCGAACGCCGCGTCGGTGGTGACCTCGATCGCTCCGTTGCCGCGGTACCAGAAGGTCATCGCGTCGAGGCGGGCCTTCGCGAGAAGCAGGGCGTCGGTCGCGTCGTCGCCGGCGGTTCCCGCGACGAGGATCATCCGGCTTCGGAACGCGTCCTTGAACGGGCCGCCGCGCTCGGGCGACTTCTCGGCCGGCGTCGGCTCCGCGGCCGCCTTCCACGTGTCGCCGTCGCGGGCGAGCCAGAGCCGGTCGCCCCCCTCGGGTTCCGCCGCGGTGAGCGTGACGCCGTCGAGCGAGATCGTCAGCTCGCCCGGGTCGCCATCGAGGTCGACCTCGAGGCCGAGACGGGCGACGTTCACGGTCGTGCCGGAGATGGTCCGCTTCGCGCGATCGAGCGCAATCTCGACGCGGCTCGGCTTGAGGAACTCGACCTGCTGGGCGATCGTCACCCAGTCGCTCTCGGCCGCGACCGATGGGGTGCTGGTGACGAACGAGACGCGATCGATGGAAGACGGATCGGGCAGCGAGCGGCGCTGGAGGAACTCCGTGAGCGGCGGCCAGTCGACGCACTCGTTCCCCCACCAGTGCCCGGCGCCGGGCCGTTCGTAGTAGGCGAAGTCGGAGTGGAAGGCGCCGCTGCCGCCGCCGAGCACGCCCCGCATGGTGCGGGCCTGCGCGACCGGCACGTTGTCGTCGGCGTCGCCGTGCAGGATGTAGATGCCGAGACGGGCGTAGTTGTCCTTGAGGGCGAGGGTGTCGCTCGGGCTCGCCGCCCGCATGAGCAGGCCGCCGACGCCGGTCGCCGGGAAGTCGGCGCCGCCGGTGTACGAGCGGAACGAGATCCAGCCGGCGCTCGGCGCGATCGCCGCGAAGCGATCGGACTCGTGGGCGCCGATCTGCCAGGTGCCGTGGCCGCCCATCGAGTGGCCGGTGAGCCACTGCCGCCGCGGGTCAGTGCGGAAGCGACGCTGGGCATGGTTGAGGACCTCGAGCGCGTCGAGCCGTCCCCAGTCCTCCCAGTCGAAGCCGTAGGCACGCCGGTTGGTCGGGCACACGATGGTCGCCCAGTCCTTCGCCGTGTACGCCGCCGCCTGGCTGCTGGCCTCGACGCTGGCGCCGTGCAGCGAGAGCAGCAGGCCGGGCCGTCCGGCCGATTCGCGCGGCAGGGCGGGCACCACCGCGTAGTACTGGGCGCTGCCGTCGATGCGGCTCGTGAAGGTCTCGTTGCGGCGGCTCTCGGCGGTCACCGTCCTCAGCTCGACGGTCCGCGAGGCAAGCAGGACCGGCTCGCCCTCGGCCGGCCGCTCCTCGAGGCGGACTTCGAGCGAAACCGCCTTCGGCTCGGAGGCGGCGGGCGTGTCCCACTCGATGCGGGCCTTGTGCACCGAGTGCGGAGCGATCGCGGGCAGGGCGGTGGTCACCTTCGCGCCCTCGGTCGTCGAGGCGACGGCGACGAGGTCGGTGAGCCACTCGTCGGTCGGGTTCACCACCGGGATCCCGAGCACGATCCGCTCGCTCACCCCGACGACGAGATCGGGCACCGTGTCGTCGGCGTTCAGGAAGTACGGGCCGACCGACGGCGGGGCGACGAGCCGTGCCGAGAATCCGCCGCGACCGACCGCGAACAGGAATTCGTTGCGGCCGGCCCGGACCGGCACGGGCAGGCGGACGAAGCCGTAGCCGTACGGATCGCCCGGCCGCGGCACGCCGTTGACGTACACCAGCGAGTGTCCGCTCGCCTCGAGGACCAGCGTCGTCGCCTCGGTGGCCTCGAACGTGGCGAACGCGTAGCCACCCGCGAGGGCGTCGGCCCGGAACGAGCCGTTTTCGGCGGCGATCGGCGTCCACGCCCGCTCCTCGC
>JBEIUL010000129.1:0-6601 GCA_040374395.1 Phycisphaeraceae bacterium | reverse complement strand
TCGCGCTGGAGCTCGGCGAGCGCCTGCCACGCCCCGGGATCGGCGTCGGCGAGGCGCCGGAACTCGGCGAATTCCCCGGCGGAATCGCGACCCTCCGCGATGCGGACGGCGAGCAGGTCGAGGCGGTCGAGGTCGGGGCGGTCGGTCATGGGCGGTCCTCGCGGGTCGGGACGGACGGGTCGGCGAGATCGGCGGCGAGCGTGCGCAGCATGCGGCGGCCCCGCACGATCCGGTTCTCGACGGTGGTCTCGGGCAGGTCGAGGATCGCGGCGATCCTCGCGTAGGGCAGGTCGTGGACGAGCCGAAGCAGCAGCGGCTCGGCGTACTCCTCAGGCAGCGCGGCGAGGCGTTCGCGCAGCCGGTTCGCGGCGTCGGCGGCGTCGTCGGAGATCGGCTCACTGCCGCGGAAACGTCCCGCCATCATCGACGCGAACCGATCGATCGCGGCCCGCCTCCGCGAGCCCGCGCGGGCCGACATCCGCGCCGCGTTCACCGCGACCGCGCGAAGCCAGCCGGGGAACGCCTCGGCGTCGCGGACCGAGCCGATGCGGGCCACGAGCGTCGTCGCGATCTCCTGGAGCAGGTCGTCGAGATCGGCTCCCCGCGGCTTGTGGAGGAGCAGTACCGCCGCGATCCACCGCCGGTTCCGGTTCCAGAGCCGCTCGAGCGCGGGCCGGTCGCCGACGCGGGCTGCGGCGAACAGCGAGGCCTCCTCGGGCGGGCTCGGGTTGATTTCGGGCGAGGGGTCCATCGGCGGAAGGTCGTTCGGTCGGCGGCGGCGGCCGGGCGGGTCACAGGATGCCGAAGTCCGGGCTTCCCGTCCGAACCGGCTTCGGCGACGGGACGATTCTCCGCCCGAACCCGTCGTCGGTTCACCCCGCCGCCTCCCCGTATCTTCCCGGACGTGCTTCCCGCCCTGAACTACGCCGCCCTCGGCCTCGAGACGTTTCGCGACGACATCCTCGTTCCCGCCGCCATCCTGGCCAGGGAACCCCTCTCGATCGAGGCCGCCCACCTCGACCCTGCGAAGCCCGACCTCCGCCTGTCGCCGGCCGAGGCCGCCCGCCTGCGGTTCCGGCCGGTCGAGCTCGGCTACCGCTGGGGGCCGGTCTGGTCGACCGCGTGGTTCCGTCTTCGCGGCAAGGTTCCCGCGTCGATGCGGGGGAAGCGGGTCTCGCTGCGTTTCTCGAGCGGCACCGAGGCGACGCTCTGGCGCGACGGCGTGCCGTTCGCGGGCTTCGACCCGTACCACGATCTCGTGCCGATCGCGGCGAAGGCCCGCGCCGGCGAACGGATCGACCTGCTCGCCGAGGCCGCGTGCAACCTGCCGCTCGGGATCTCGACCTTCTGGTGGGAGGATCGCGAGCACCACGCGAGGTGGAAGGAAGCGAAGCCCGGTCGCGTCGAGAGCGCGGAACTCGTCGTCCGCGACGACGCGGCATGGCGGTTCGCGCAGGCGTTCGACTTCGCGCGGCGGCTCATCGTGGCGCTCCCGCCCGAGAGCCCGCGGGCCCACGACCTCGTCGCGCGGCTCGTCGCCCTCAAGTCGTCGATGCCGGTCGATGCACCCTACGGCCCGCGGCGCGAGCGGCTGCCGGCGCTCGCCCGCGAGCTCGACTCGATCCTCCGCGGCCGCGGCGGCGAGCCCGCGACCCGCGGCACCGCGGTCGGCCACGCCCACATCGATACCGCGTGGCTCTGGCCTATCGCCGAGACGCGGCGGAAGTGCCTTCGGACGTTCGCGAGCGTCCTGCGGCTCGAGGAGCGCTTCCCCGATTTCCACTTCCTCTGCAGCCAGGCCCAGCAGTACGCGTGGGTCGAGGAGGACTCGCCCGGGCTCTTCCGGCAGATCGCCCGGCGCGTCGCCGAGGGCCGCTGGGAACCGGGCGGGGCGATGTGGATCGAGCCCGACTGCAACGTGCCGTCGGGCGAGAGCCTGGTCCGGCAGGTGATCCACGGCACGGGCTGGTGGACGTCGCGGTTCGGGAAGCGCGGCGAGCAGCGGTTCCTCTACCTGCCCGATACCTTCGGCTTCCCCGCGTGCCTGCCGCAGGTCGCGCGGCTCTCGGGCCTCGACACGTTCCTGACGAACAAGATGAGCTGGTGCGAGTCGAACCGCTTCCCGCACGTCACGTTCCGCTGGAAGGGCCTTGACGGCAGCGAGCTGCTCACGCACCTCACGCCCGGGCACAACTACAACTCGTCGATCGAGCCGCCCGACCTGCTGTACGGGCAGAAGAACCTGCTCGAGCTCGACGCACGCAGCTTCACGTCCGGCCACGTCGACGAGTGGCTGCAGCCGTTCGGCTACGGCGACGGCGGCGGCGGCCCGACCGAGGAGCAGGTGCTGCGGGTGGAACTCGCCGAGGCGTGCGAGGGCTTGCCTTCGTTCTCGTTCCGTCGGGTCGACGAGTTCTGCGGCCAGCTGCATGCGAAGCGGGAATCGCTGCGGAAATCCGGACGTGACGTCGCGTGCTGGGACGGCGAGCTCTACCTCGAGCTGCACCGCGGCACGCTCACTACGCAGGCGTGGCTCAAGCGGGCGAACCGTGTCGGCGAGAGCCTGCTGCGCGACGCCGAGTTGCTCGCGTGCACCGCATGGCCGGGCGACGCGAAGCGGCTCGAGGCGGTGCGGAAGGAACTCGACGGGGCGTGGAAGGCGCTGCTGCTCAACCAGTTCCACGACATCCTGCCCGGCTCGTCGATCGGACGGGTGTACGACGACGCGCGGAAGGACCTCGCCGTCGTGCACGAGACCGCGGCGACGATGCGCGACGAGGCGCTTGCGGCGATCGCGGCCCGGATCGACACCCGCGACGAGCGCGAGCCGGTGCTCGTGCACAACCCCGGGTCGCACGATCGCGGCGGCACGGTCGAGCTCGAGGGCGGGCGGCTCGCGCCGGTCCCGCCGGTGCCTGCGCTTGGCGTACGGGTGATCGACGCGGGCCGGCCGGAAACGCCGGCGAATCCCGTGCGGATCGTGCGGGGCCGCGGCGGCTCGCTCACCCTCGACAACGGGCTCGTGGCGGCGACGATCGATGGCCCCGGGCGGCTCGTCGACCTCCGCTCGCACGCGACGGGCGAGAACGTCGCGGCAGACGGCGCCGATCTCGCGTCGCTCGTGCTCTACGACGATCGGCCGCGCCGCTGGGAGGCCTGGGACCTCGACCGCGACTACCGCGACCGGGCGACGCCGCTCGACGCCGCGGTGCGGCCGGGCGTGACCCGCGAGGATCCGCTCCGCGGCGAGGTCGCGATCCTGCGAGAATTCGGCGCCGGCAGCTCGATCCTGATGACGTTCCGCCTCGACGCCGACGCGCGGCGGCTCGACCTGCATGCCGTCGTGACCTGGAACGAGACGCAGAAGCTGCTGCGGCTGCTCGTGCCGACGCGAGTCCGCGCGACCGAGGCGGCGTTCGGCACGCAGTTCGGTCGCATCACGCGGGCGACGCACCGCAACACCAGCTGGGACGAGGCGAGGTTCGAGGTGCCCGGCCACGCCTGGATGGACCTGTCGCAGCCGGGCCTCGGCCTCGCGGTCGTCGACGACGGCAAGTTCGGACGCTCGGTCGAGGGCGGGACGCTCGGGCTTTCGCTGCTGAAGGCCCCGAACTTCCCCGATCCGACGGCCGACCGCGGCGTGCACGCCTTCGCGATCGGGCTGGTTCCGCACGCAGGCTCGCCGCACGAGGCGGGCGTCGAGGCCGAGTCCGAGGCGCTGCGCGATCCGCTCGTGGTCCGCTCGCTGCCTCGCCGCCGCGGCACGACCGTGCCCGCGGCCCCGTTCCGCGTCGGAAGCCCCGCATGGATGCGGGTCGAGATCGCGGCCTACAAGCCCGCCGAGGCGGCCCGCGGCGGCCGCGTCCTGCGCCTCGTCGAGACCCGCGGCGGCGGGGGCGAGGTGACGGTCGCCTGGTCCGACGGCCACGCCCCGCGCGAGGCGAGGGCCGTCGACCTCCTCGAGCGTCCGCTCGCCGCGAACGACCCGCGCGGCCCCGGACCGGTCACGCACCGCCGCGGCGACGACGGCACGCATGAGACGACCTTCCGCCTGCGGCCGTTCCAGATCGTCACGCTCCTCTGCTAGGCTCCGCTCCCGATGCGGATGACGCTCCTCGACTGGGTTCCGCTCGCGGGCCTCCTTCTCGTCCTGCTCGTCGCGACCGCCCGGATGCGCCGGTACGCCGACAGCGTCTCGGGCTTCCTCGCCGCGAACCGCTGCGCCGGCCGCTACCTCGTCGCGGTCGCGTTCAACATGGCGCAGGTCGGGATCATCACGCTGGTCTGGTTCTTCCAGCAGTACTACGACGCGGGATTCACCTCGATCTGGTGGGGGCTCGTCGAGAACCCGCTCATGATCGTGATCGCCCTCACCGGCTGGGTCGCGTACCGCTTCCGCGAGACGCGGGCCCTGACGCTCGCCCAGTTCCTCGAGACCCGCTACAGCCGGCGGTTCCGCGTGTTCTGCGGCATCGTGGCCTACGTCGCGGGCGTGCTGAACTACGCGATCTTCCCCGCGGTCTCGGCGCGATTCTTCATGTGGATCTGCGGCTTCCCCGACGAGTTCGCCCTCGGGCCGTGGCTCGTGCCGACCTTCCCGGCGCTCATGGCCCTGCTGCTCGCGTCGGCCCTCTTCTTCGTCTTCGCGGGCGGGCAGGTCGCGGTCATGGTCACCGATTGCCTGCAGGGGATCTACTGCAACATCGTCTTCCTCGTGATCATCGCGTTCCTGCTGCTGTCGTTCGGCTGGGACCGGATCGGCGAGACGATGCTCGCCCAGCCCGAGGGGCGGTCGATGGTCGATCCGCTCGCGATCGGGAAGGAAGCCCAGTTCAACCTCTGGTACTGGCTCATCTCGGCGTTCACGCTCTTCTACACCATGCGGGCCTGGCAGGGCGACGCGGGCTACAACGCCGCGGCGATCACGCCGCACGAGGCGAAGATGGCGACGGTGCTCTCGGGCTGGCGGTGGCGGGTGCTGATGCTCGTGGCGCTCGTGATCCCGATCTGCGTGAAGGTCTTCCTCACGCACCCCGAGTACGCGGCTGACGCGGCGGCGGTGCACGCGACGATCGACGCGCTGCCGACCGACGCGATGAGGGCCGAGGCCCGCGTGCCGCTCGCCCTCGGGATCATCCTGCCTGCGGGGATCCTCGGGCTCTTCGTGGCGGCGATGTACGGGGCGTACCTGTCGACCGACGACACCTACCTGCACTCGTGGGGCTCGATGGCGGTGCAGGACGTGATCCTGCCGATCCGCCAGGCGTTCACCGACCGCGAGCTGTCGCCGACGGCGCATCTCCTGCTGCTGAAGGGCTCGATCCTCGCGGTGGCGCTCTTCGCCTTCGGCTTCGGGCTCGTCTACACGCCGAACCAGTACGTCGCGATGTGGGGGGCCCTGACCGCCAGCGTCTGGGTCGCGGCTGCGGGCAGCGTGATCATCGGCGGGCTCTACTGGTCGCGCGGCACGGCGGCGGGGGCGTGGTGGGCGATGGGCGTGGGCATCTCGGTCTCGGCGTGGGGCATCCTGGTGAAGGACCACTTCTGGGCGTTCGAGGCCCTCGAGGGCACGGCGCTCGAGTCGATCCCGCGGCTGTTCCGGCCGGTGCACGAGAACGCGTGGATCTCGGGCCAGGTGCTGGCGTTCTCGGCGATGGCGGTCTCGATCGTGACCTATGTCGGGGTGTCGCTCGTCACCGGCGGCGGCCGGAGGTTCAATCTCGACCGCATGCTCTTCCGCGGCCCGTACCGCGAGCTGCTTCCGCCGAGCGAACGTGACTTCCGCGAGGATGCCGCGGCCGCGGCCCGCGGGCAGCCGCCGGCGTGGATGCGGAAGCTCGGCTTCACCCGCGAGTTCGACCGGACCGACACGTGGATCACCTGGATCACCGTCGCGTGGCCGCTGGCGTGGACGATCGTCTTCGTCGCCGGCACCGCGTGGGCCGCGACCCGCGGCGTGAGCGAGCGGTCGTGGCTGGCGTTCTGGGAAGTCTGGACCTGGCTCATCTTCGCGACCGGCTGCGTCATCGTCGCGTGGTTCACCTGGGGCGGCATCCGCGACCTCGTCCGCATGAAGGACCATCTCGAGCGGTATCGCGCCGACGCGAAGGACGACGGCACGGTGCGGGAGACGCCGCGGTGAGGATGCGCCGGTGAGGACGTTGCCGGTCGACGCCGTCACCGTCGAGCCGCTGGAGCCGGTCGGCCGCGAGGCCGCCGCGGCGGCGCGGCGAGGTCCGCTTCCGCTGTCGCTTCCGGGGTGCGTGCATCACGCCTTGATGGACGCCGGGCTGATCCCGCCGCCCGATCTCGACGACGGCGAGGAGCGACAGGCGTGGGCGGGACGCGCCGGCTGGCGGATCCTCGCCCGGTTCGACTCGCCGGCGCGGGCGGCCGGCGAGCGAGTCGACCTCGTGCTCGAGGAAGCCGACACCGCGGGCGAGGTCTTCCTGAACGGCGTGCGGCTCGGCGCGATCGCGAGCGAGTTCATCCAGCACCGCTTCGCGATCGGCTCGCTGCTGCGGAGCGGTCGCGTGAACGAGCTCGAGCTGCGGATGCGCGGCCCCGTCACCGAGGTCGAGCGTCTCGCCCGCGAGCTGGG
>JBEIUL010000241.1:0-4524 GCA_040374395.1 Phycisphaeraceae bacterium | reverse complement strand
CCAGCCGGACCTGCAGGTTCGTTTTCCCGAGTTCCTGCGACGTCGTCTTCTCTCGCCAAATCCCGATTTCGCCCGGCGGTTCGAGGCGGGCACCTATCGACAAGACCGCGGCTTCGTGCAGCAGATCTCGGCGGCGATCCGGCGGCCCGACACGAGTCCGTTCGTGCTGCTCGACGGGCAGCGCGAGGGCTTCGCGCTGTGCGTCCAGAAGGTGAAGTCGGTGTTGAAACCCGCGAAGGCTTCCGTCAAGCCGCAGATCAAGCGATCGGTCGTCCTGATCCAGGGCCCGCCCGGCAGCGGCAAGTCGGCGATTGCCGCCCAGCTCTGGGCGACGCTCGGCGCCGACGAGTCGATCGACGGGAACGTGGTGCTGACCACCACCTCGGTCGCCCAGCGAACGAACTGGGAGCGGCTGTTCGAGCGGGCCTCGGGCAAGCGGGCCGCCCGCGGCGTGGTGGTCGGGGCGAACCAGTACAACCCGGGCCTGAACCAGGCGTGGCTCGGCGCCCAGCGCGACGCCGGCCACGCGTCGAAGGTGACGGACTGGCGCGACAACCTCGCGCGATTTTACGCGACACGACCGACGCTGAAGTGCCCCGACCGTTCATTCGCCATATCGCTCGTCGACGAGGCGCATGCCCTGATCGACCCGACCGCCGAGGGCAAGAACGGAATGTCGGCTTCCGGCTGGCTGCTGCACGCGGGCCCTCAGGCTTGGCATGTCATCCGGGCCTCGCAGGTGAGCATCTTCCTGCTCGACCCGCAGCAGAGCTATCGCGACAACGAGACGACGACGCCGGAGCGGATCCGCGCGTTCGCCAGCGAACTCGATGCCGACGTGACCGAGATCAGCCTCGAGGGCGCTCAGTACCGCTGCGGCGGCTCGGCCGAGTACATGCAGTGGCTCGACGGGCTTCTGACGATAGGCACGGCCGCGCAGCGGGCTCCGGTCGACTGGCAACGCGCCCGCGGGGGTCCGTTTGAGTTCAAGATCTGTGACGATCCGCAGGAACTCGAGGACTCGCTCCGCCCCCACCTCGCGGCCGGCCGGACCGCACGGTTGCTGGCGTCGTACGCGCGAAAGTGGCGGACGAAGGACGAATCCTCGCCACACCGCCTTCCCGAGGCTGAACGCGACTTCGTGATCCCCTACCGCCGCGGCGGCGAGACGCGGACCTGGTCTCGCATCTGGAACTACGCCCCGGACCAGGACTACACGATCTTCATCCAAGCGCCGGTCAAGAGCGAGACGGCACTCGATCCACTCTGCGAGGTCGGTTGCCCGTACGTCGTCCGCGGCTTCGACTTCGACTACGTCGGGCTTCTGTGGCTGAATGACCTCGTCTGGCGCGAGGACCGCTGGAAGGCGAATCTTGATGCGATCCACGAGTCAGCGTGGCGACTGTCCCTGTCGCGGGCACGCAAGGGCCTGAAGCCGGCCGAGCAGGAGGTCATCCGCCTCCTTCAGCGAGGCTACCGCATCCTGCTCAGCCGCGCGATCCGTGGCGCGCACATCTGGTTCGAGGATGCAGAGACTCGCGAGCGGGTCGAACGAATGCTGGCCTCTTCGCGTGCCGGTTCGGAGCGCTGATCCGGATCGCGACGAGCGGCAGCGGTGAAGCGCAGTCACGCCGGAAGTCATCGCACTCGGGCCACGCACCGATCCGCGATTACCGGACAGGTGTCGCCCGCCGCGCCCGCGCGGCAGCATCCACCAAATCCACGGCCGCGAGGCACTTGCAGGGCAAACTACCCAAGTTCGCGCGATCCAATCCGTCCGGATAACGCCGAAAACCTCGACGGGTGCTCGCGAGTGGTTGCGGACGGTGACGAATCGGTCAACATTGACACCCCTCGGGTCGACGGAAGTGACCGAGAAGTCCCATGCACGACCGCTTGAAAATCGGCAACCGCGAGAAGATGAGGGCGATCGCCTCGCCGGCGGTCGACCTCTCGATCGTCATGCCGACGATCGCTTGGGACGGAACCTTCGAGGCCTGCGCTCGCCGCGCGCTCGAGGTCATCGACTCGTCCGCGTGCCGCGCGGAACTGATCGTGGTGCTCGACGGCGAGACCAAGACGCCGCCGCGCTGGCTGTTGCGACCCGACGTCCAGGTGGTCAACACCGGAACCCGCTCGGGCCCGGCGGTCGCCCGCAACCATGCGTCGACTTCGGCGCGGTCCGAGGTGCTGTTCTTCGTCGACGCCGACGTCGAGCTCGGGCACGGCGCGGTCGACCGGGTCCACGACCGCTTCCGCGTCGACCCCGATCTCGATGCGATGTTCGGCGCCTACGACGACGAGCCCGCGGCGCCCGGTACGGCAAGCCAGTTCCGGAATCTCCTGCACCACCACACCCACGTCGCGCACCCCGGCCGGGCCCCGACGTTCTGGGCCGGTTGCGGCGCGATGCGAACCTCACGATTCCGCGAGGTCGGCGGCTTCGACCCCCGCTACCGGAAGCCCAGCATCGAGGACATCGAGCTTGGCACGCGGGTCTCGGCCGCGGGAGGCCGCATCGAGATCGATCCGGACCTCCGCTGCAAGCACCACAAGCGATGGACGCTGCAGTCGATGGTCAAGACCGACATCACCTGCCGCGCCGTGCCGTGGACGCGGCTGATGTGCGATACCCGGCGCATGCCGGCCTGCCTCGCGATCGACTGGCGGAGCCGCGCCAGCGGCGGCCTCGCGATGCTCGGGACGATCGCCGTTCCCGCGGCCGCCCTGCTGACGCCCTGGCTGCTGGCGGTGACCGCGGCGTGCGCCGCCGGAGTGTTCCTGTTGAACGCCCGGTTCTACCGCCTCTGCCGCCGCAAGCGCGGCACGGCGTTCGCCGCCGCGTGCTTCGCGCTGCATTTCCTCTTCTTCTTCTACTCGACGCTCACGTTCGCGACGGTCGCCGCCTACTCGCTGGCGGTTCCGCCCCGCGGATCCGACGATCCGCAGCCGGTCGACGCGGCCCGGCCCGCCGCGGCGCCGACCGTCCGCTGAGCGACTCCTCGCGATGGAACCCCACGGGGAAACATCGAGGGGTTCGAGGCTCCTGCGTATCGCCATCGCGACGCTGGCCATGCTGCTCGCGACGCAGGGTGCGTACAAGGTCACCACCGGCATCTGGCGGCTCTGGGCGCAGGACGGCGACTGGGATCTCCAAACGAGATACCGGGAATTCCAGCTGTTCCGCGTCGGCGTCTACCCGCACTACGAGGTCGAGACCGCACCCGTGCACCTGATGCCGGTATCCAGCGTCTATCCGCCCTACGCGTTCCCGATGATGGCGCCGCTGTTCGAGCCATGGGGGGACGAGCAGGGCCGCTACATCATGACCTACCTGTCGATGGCCGGGCTCGTCTTCCTCGCGGCCTGCGCCTACCGGATCCTGCGTCGCTTCGGACCCGAGATCGCGGCCCTCGGCATGGCGGCGGCCTTCGCGATCTCGGGAAACAAGGCCGTCTTCCTGCTCGGGCAGTTCTCGATCGCGTGCACCGCCCTCATCGTCCTGCAGATGGTCCTGCTCGCCCGCGGCCGCCCCTACGCGGCCGGCCTGTGCTGGACCTTCGCGATGATCAAGCCCCAGATCGCCCTGCCGTTCGCCGCCCTTTTCCTCCTCCGGCGCGGCCAGGTTCCGGGGCTGATCGCGGGCGCGGCCACGCTGGCGATCCTGTCGTTGGCCGCGTGCGCGTGGACCGGCGTGGGGGTGATTCGGCTGGCCGACCACTACCTCCGGGGCATGTCGTTCGCGTTCTCGCAGACCGGCCTCCGGATCGGGCCGGGCTCGCTCGCGAGCCTGCTCGGCGTCGATCACCGCATCGTCGTCTTCGCGATCTTCGGACTCGCGCTGGGCATCGGCGTCGTCGCGACGCTCGGCTTGCGTCGGCTCGGTCCCTCCGCCATGCTGCCGATCTCCGGCCTCTGCAGCGTGTTCGGAATGCTGAGCGTCTACCACTACATGTACGACCAGATCATGCTTTTCCCGGCCGTCCTCGCGACGATCGTCGTCGCGGCCTCGACGCGACGTCCGTTCGCCATCGTCATCGCCGCCGCGATGCTGGGCTCGCTGCTGCCGCCCATGCGGCTCGTCGAGAAGGAGGTCGTGCCCGAGGCGATCATGGCGATCACCTGGATCGTCGCGGGCATCTACCCCGTCGTGTCGCTCGTCCTCGACTCGCGGCGGACGAAGGAGGCCGTCTCGTGAGCGGATCGCACCATCAAGGTCGCGTCGTGATCGTCGGGGCCGGCCCCGCCGGCCTCACCGCGTCCTACCTGCTGGCGAAGGCCGGGGTACCGGTGACCGTGCTCGAGGCCGATCCGACCTACGTCGGCGGCATCTCCCGCACCGTCGAGCACCGGAGCGCCGCGGCCGGCGGCGGGCTGTTCCGCTTTGACATCGGCGGCCACCGCTTCTTCTCGAAGAGCCGCGAGGTGGAGGACCTCTGGGACGAGCTGCTCGGCGACGACATGGTCGATCGTCCGCGGAAGTCCAGAATTCTCTATGGTGGCAAATTCTATTCCTACCCGCTG
>JBEIUL010000253.1:0-4416 GCA_040374395.1 Phycisphaeraceae bacterium | reverse complement strand
GGTGGCCCGGGGCCCGTCAGCCTCATCCTCTTCCGCGACACCAACGGCGGGGCGCCCGTGTCGCTCGGGACCGACCTGGTCGAGCTCGCCCGTCGTGACCTCACGCCGCTCGCGGCGTTCGGCACGGTGACCGCCAAGTTCGACGAGCCGGTCTGCCTCGACGGCAACACCAGCCCGATCGTCGTGGTTCTCGACATCGCTGCGTCGACCACCGGTTTCGCCGTCTACGCCGCCAACACGGCGGGCGCGACCGGTCCGACCTACCTCCTCGCCGAGGCCTGCGGCATCACCACCTTCACCAATGTCGCCGACATCGGGTTCGGTGAGCTGCAGTGGGTCGTTTCGATCAACGGTGACTACTCGGGTTGCGGCACGGGTGGCATCCCCGGCGATCTCAACGGCGACGGCGTGGTGAACGCCGCCGACCTGGCGATCCTCCTCGGTCAGTGGGGCGGATCGGGTTCGGCTGACCTGAACGGTGACGGCACCGTCAGCGCCGCCGACCTGGCGATCCTCCTCGGCTCCTGGGGTTGATCCCCGGCACCGACCGGTCCGAGACTCCGTGAACCAAGGCCCCCGGGCATCTGCCCGGGGGCTTTCCATTGGTGGGTCGCACGCCGCGGCGGAATCGGGGCGGCCGGATTCGAACCGACGACCTCCTGGACCCAAACCAGGCGCTCTAGCCAAGCTGAGCTACGCCCCGCGGCGATCGCATCGTACCCGCGCCCGCCGGTCGCCGTTATGCTCCCGCCCCGAACCGTTCCGTTCGCGTGGAGACGAGCATGACCGCGGTGAGCGACGTCATTCAGCCATCCCAACGCTCCTTCCAGGTCGCCGCCGTCGGCACGATCGCCTGGCACGAGCTCGCCGCGGTCGATGTCGCGGCCGCGACGCTGTTCTACGAGCGGGTCTTCGGCTGGCAGGCGCAGCGGAAGGAGTTCGAGCCCGGTGTCGACTACGTGACGTGGTCGCTCGGCGGCTTCCCCGTCGCGGGAATGCTGCCGCTGACGGCCCTCCGCGCGGGAGGGCAGCGAAGCCGCTGGCTTCCGGTGGTCCGCACCCCGAACGTCGACGTGGTCGCGGCGCGAGCCTCCGAACTGCACGGTTCGATCCTTGCCGAGCCGGCCGGCATCAACGGCTTGAGTCGCCACGCGACCGTCGCCGACCCGACCGAGGCGGGCTTCGGGCTGCTGTGCGCCCTCGATGGCGAGGCGATGCATGGCCCGGGTTGCGTCGGCTGGACCGAGCTTCGCACCACCGATCCGGTGCAGGCCGCGATCTTCTACTGGCAGGTGTTCGGCTGGCATGCGATCGCGGCGGGCACGCTTCGCGACCATCCCTGCACGGCGTTCACGTTCGGGGGACAGCGGATGGCCTCGTTGGCCCGCATCGAGCCGTACCGCGAACGGGTGAGCCGCTGGCTGCCGTGCATCGAGGTGACCGATCTCGAGCGGACCCTGGCCGCGGCGATGGCTGCCGGCGGTCGCGTGGTGGAGGCGCCGGGCGATCATCCGATCCTCGGGCTCACCGCCGTGGTCGACGACCCGCAGGGCGGCGAGTTCCAGCTCTTCCGCCGCGGCTGAATCAGCCGGGCGGCCGGGACGCCAAAACTTCGGCCTCGCGTTCGGCGACGAACTGCCGCGTGTAGAGCTCGTGGTAGCGGCCGCGGCGGGCGATGAGTTGATCGTGCGTGCCGTCCTCGACGATCGCTCCCGCCTCGATCACGAGGATCCGGTCGGCGCGGCGGATCGTCGAGAGGCGATGGGCGATCACGAACGAGATGCGGTCCCGCAGCGCCGCGTCGATGCCCGACTGAAGCAGGCGTTCCGTCGCGGTGTCGACCGAGCTCGTCGCCTCGTCGAGGATGAAGATCGCCGGGTCGCGAAGCACCGCGCGGGCCAGCGCCACCAGCTGCCGCTGCCCGATCGAGAGCCGCTCGCCGCCCTCGCCCACCTCGAAGCCGTAGCCGTCCTCCAGGGCCGCGATCGCTTCGTGCGCGTTGACCTTGCGGGCCGCCGCCTCGACGTCGGCATCGGTCGCCTCGAGACGGCCGTAACGGATGTTCTCGCGCACCGTGCCCGAGAAGAGGTGCGGGACCTGGGCGACCACGCCGAGATTCGACTGGAACCAGTGCAGACCGCGCTCGCGAAGGTCGACGCCGTCGACGAGGATCCGGCCCGCGACCGGCTCGTAGAACCTCGCCGCAAGCGAGACGATCGTGCTCTTGCCGCCGCCGGTCGAGCCCACGAGCGCGAGGGTGGTGCCGCGCCGGACCTCCAGATCGAAGTCCCGCAGCACCGGCTGGTCGGGCCGGTAGCCGAACGAGACGCGGTCGAACCGCAGCGAGCCGATCGTGGCCGATCCGCCGTCCTCGGCGCGGCCGGCGACGGGTGCCGCCGACTGCGACGCGATCCGCCCCCGGACGCCGTCGCCGTCCCGGATGGACGGCACGGTGTCGAGCAGCGTCGCGAGCCGTTCCGCGGCGCCCGAGGCGTTGAGCAGGTCCGCGAAGCGCTGGGCGACCTCCTGGACGGGCTGCGCGAACAGCGCCGCGAACTGAAGGAAAGTGATCAGCTTCCCGAGCGTGAGCCCGTCGTCCGCCAGCACCCGGCCCGCGCCCGACCAGAGGGCGATTCCCGCGCCGGCCGCCCCGATCATGGCGACCATGGGCACGTAGACCGCCGACTGCAGGGCGTTGCGCATCGTCCACGTCCGCATCTCGCCCGAAAGTCGCGCGAACTCGGCGAGATTCCCCTCCTCGCGGGCGAGGCTCTTGGTGGTGCGGTGCCCGAGCAGGTTCTCGTTGAACGACGCGGTCATCGCCGAGTTGAGCCGCCGCGACTGCCGGCTCGAACGGATCATCAGCCGCTGGAAGGTCACGCTCAGCACGACCAGCACCGGAACGATCGTCAGCGTGCGCCACGCGAGCGCCGCGTCGATGCGGAACATCGCGATCAGCACGAGCGTGACGATCGTCGAGCTCCACGCGAAATCGAGCAGCACCCACGGCAGCATGTTCGAGACCCGGGCGCAGTCGCTCGTGATCCGCGAGGTCAGCCAGCCGACCGGCCGCGTGTCGAAGTAGGCGAGCGGCAGGTCCTGCAGCTTCGCGAAGCATGCCGTCCGCAGGTCGTGCCCGACGCCGGTCGCGACCGTGCCCGCCGAGCGGATGAAGAGGAAAACCCCGGCCGCGAAGACCGCGAACAGCCCGACGTACGTCGAGAGCAGCCACGCCAGCCGCGTCGACCGTCCGCCCGACATCGCCTCGTCGATCACCGCGCCGACCAGGATCGGCAGGTATGCCTCGATCGCGGCGATCACCACCCCGCCGCCGACGAGGCCCGCAAGGCCGCCGACGTGGTTCCGCAGCGGCGCGGTCACCTTCCGCCAGTTGTCGAGGCGGAACGAGCCGCGGAACTCGTCCTCGAGGTGGAAGTCAGCCATGCGCCGCCTCCGCGCCCGCGTCGTCCATCGTGCTCTGGATCTCCCACAGCGTCCGGTACAGGCCGGGGCGGGCCTTCAGATCGGCGTGCGTCCCCGACTGCACGACCTTCCCGCGCTCGAGCACCACGATCGCGTCGGCGTGGAGCAGCGTCGAAAGGCGGTGCGCGACCACCACGGTGGTATGGCTTCCGCCGCGACGGCGGAACGCCTCGAGGATGCTCGCCTCGGTCTCGGTGTCGACCGCCGACAGGGCGTCGTCGAGCAGCAGGATCCGCGGCTCGCGCACCAAGGCCCGCGCGATCGCGACCCGCTGCCGCTGTCCGCCCGACAGCGTCATGCCCCGCTCGCCGACCACCGTCGCGTAGCCCTGCGGGAACGACTCGATCGCCTCGTGCACGCTCGCGTCGCGGGTGGCGTCGATCATCGCGGCGTCGCCGCCCGCGTGACCCGCGGCGATGAGGATGTTCTCCCGAAGCGGGCGCGAGTACAGGAACGGCTGTTGCAGGACCGACGCGATCGCCTGCCGGATGCCGGCCCGCGGAATCGTCCGCAGGTCGCGCCCTCCGATCCGGATCGCGCCGGAATCGGGCTCATACAGCCGCAGCAACAACGCGATCACCGTGCTCTTCCCCGAGCCCGAAGGCCCGACGAGCCCGAGCGTACCGCCCAGGGGAACCCGGAACGAGACCTCGTCGAGCACCTTGACCGCGCCGTGCGCGAAGGTCACGCGATCGAACTCGATCTCCAGCCCGCCCGATCCGGCGTTCCGCACTGCCCGCGGCTCGTCGCCGAACTCGTCCGGCAGGTCGAGCAGCTCGCGGATCCGCCCGGTCGCGACCATCGCCTTCCCGAGCTCGGCGAGCAGCCGGCCGAGCATGCGGACCGGCCAGATGAACATGGTCACCACCGTCAGGAAGTAGAACAGGACTCCCACCTCGATCTCGCCGCCCGCGAGCCGCCACGCCCCGTACG
>JBEIUL010000440.1:0-2437 GCA_040374395.1 Phycisphaeraceae bacterium | reverse complement strand
TTGGCGGCGGGCAGACCCTCTGGAGCCAGGGCATCATCCACGGCGGCACGAAGTACTCGCTGTCGGGGCTGCTTCATCCCGGTTCGAACGCGGTCTCCGGGATGCCTGCCCGATGGCTCGAGTCGCTCGAGGGTCGCCGCCGACCCGACCTGCGCGACGCCGCGGTGCTTTCGCGGGAGACCTGGCTCTGGCGGACCGGCTCGCTCGCGTCGCGGCTCGGCATGCTCGGGGCGAGACTCGCCCTGCGGACGCGTCCGGAGGAGGTCGCGACCGAGGATCGTCCGCCGCTCCTCCGCTCGGCGGGCGAGGTCCACCGGCTCGGGGAGCCCTGCCTCGACACGCGGTCGCTCGTGGCGAGCTTCCGGAAGACCCACGAGCCGCGCATGGTCGCCGCCGCCGGACCCGAGTCGATCTCGTTCGCCGACGAGGGAGGACGCTTGCGCGTCTCGGTCGGGACGGTCGCGGGCGAATCGACGCGGCTTCGGACCCGGCTCGTGATCCTCGCGGCGGCAGGCGGGAACGATCGGTTCCGCGCCTCGCTCGGCCTCGATCCCGCATCGCAGCGTCGCCCGCTCCACATGGGACTGGTTCGCGGCGAGGCCAGCCGCCTTCCGGCCTTCTTCGGCCACTGCGTCGACGGCGCCGCGACCCGGGTCACGATCACCTCGGCGACGACCGACGACGGCCGGATCGCCTGGCAAGTCGGCGGGAAGATCGCCGAGGAAGGCGTCTCGCTCGACGGCCCCGCGTTCCTCGACCGGCTCCGCTCGGAACTCGACGCGACGCTGCCCGAACTCGACCTCGATCCGCTCGAGTTCGCGAGTTACCGCCCCGACCGGGTCGAGGCCCGCACGGTCGGTGGCGTGCGGCCCGACGACGCCGTCCTGATCGACGACCATCCCGCGGCGGTGACGCTCTTCCCGACCAAACTCGCCCTCGCGCCGAGAGGGGCCGAACTCGTGCTCGGCGCGGTGCGAGCTCGCGGGATTCGGCCATCCGGCGTTGCCGCCATCGATGCCCTCCGGCCGGACATCGGGCCGAGCCCATGGAACGAGGCGAGCTTCGTCGGGGGAGTCCCCCGATGACCTTCCGCTCGGCCTCCCCGATCGCGTTCGGCTCGTTCAAGATCGGGCGCAACGAGGGCATCAAGTACGCCGAGGGCTACGACCTGCCCGCCGAGGCGGAGGCCGTCCGGCTCGTGCGCGACGCGGTTGCCTCGGGAATCCGGCACATCGACACCGCCCCCGCGTACGGACTCGCCGAACGCCGCGTGGGGCTTGCCCTGGCCGGGCTCGAAACGTCGGTCACCGTGTCGACGAAGGTCGGCGAGCGTTTCGAGGGCGGACGTTCACGCTACGACTTCTCGGCGGCCGCCACCCGAGAAAGCGTCGCCCGGAGCCGAGACCTCCTTGGCCGAGATCGCCTCGACCTCGTGCTGGTCCACTCGAACGGTGACGACGAGCGGATCCTCCGCGAGGAGGGCGTGACGGAGGCCCTCCGTGAGCTTCGCGACGCGGGCCGAATCGGGGCGATTGGTTTCTCGGCCAAGACGCTTGCGGGGTCGCTCGCGGCCCTTGCGGCCGGTTACGACGCGCTCATGCTCGAGTTCCATCGGCTCGACCCGAGCCTGCTTCCGGCCTTCGAGCGGGCGGCAGAGCTCGGGCGGGCGACGCTCGTGAAGAAGGCCTTGGCCAGCGGTCGGTTGGCCCCCCGCGAGGCGATCCCTTTTGCGATGTCGGCGCCTTCCGTGACCTGCGTGGTGGTCGGGAGCCTTCGGCTCGATCATCTCGCCGAGTGCGTCCGGATCGCGCAGGAAACCGCCGGTCCCGCCTCGTGACGGGACCGGCTGGTTCAGCCGAATCAGACGTGTTCGATCAGGACCGCTTCGGGATCGAGAGCTTCATCCCCACCTTGAGGGCGGCGGGATTCGGCCCGATCAGGTCACGGTTCGCGTCGTAGATCGTTTCCCAGTCGGCGTTGCCGAGAGTCTGGCGGGCGATTCCCGAAAGAGTGTCGCCAGCCTTCACGACGTACTCGCGGGCGGAGGTCGAGGCGGCGGACGGCGCGGCCGACGGGTTCGTCCCGAGGACCGGCGTGGCCGAGGCGGTCGCCTTCGGCGCGGCGCCGCCGGCGGGAATCGCGAGCTTGGTGCCGACCCGCATCGAGTTCGGGTTCACGCCGGGGTTCGCCTTCGCGATCTCGTCCCAGCGAGCCTCGGAACCGAGGTACTTCGCGGCGATCGAGCTCAGGGTGTCGCCGCTTGCGACGACGTGCTCGCGGGCGGAGGAGGAGGAAGCCGCCGCCAGGGTCGCCGGTGCCGAGGGGGTGGTCAGGGTCGTGGCGGGCGAGGCCGGACGCACGGCCGGAACGCCCAAGGCTGTTCCGCCCGAGATGCCGGTCGAGGTGGTCGAACCGGCCGCCGAACTGCCGACCGTAC
>JBEIUL010000401.1:0-2754 GCA_040374395.1 Phycisphaeraceae bacterium | reverse complement strand
GTCGAGTCCGTCGCCTCGCTGTCCGCGTTTGCCTCGCCGTCGCAATCGTTGTCCGTCCCGTCGTTCGCGCAGGTCTCTGACGCGCCCGGATAGATCGCCGCGTTGCCGTCATTGCAGTCGACCGGACTCGAAAGCGTCGCTCGATAGCCGCTTGGCAGGTCGCAGAACGACCCCGTCGCGCTCGTCGTGTGCGTGTCGGCATCGGCGTCGACGTAGAACGTCGTCTTGCCGGTCGCGTTGCCCTGCGGGTCGAGGTCATCGGCGCCGCCGTCGCAGTCCTCGTTCACGTTGCCCGCGTCGCAGACCTCGGTCGCACCCGGATTGATTGCGGCGCTCGAGTCGTTGCAGTCGGTGTTGTCCGTGACGTAACCGGACGGCTGCGTGCACGCCAACTGCGAGGTACTCGGCGTGCCGTACCCGTCGCCGTCCTGGTCGCGGTAGAAGGTCGTGGTCGCGACACCGATCGACGCGTTTCCGTCGTTGCAGTCGGAGTTGTTGGTCACAGAGCCGGAAGGAATGCCGCTGTACGTGATGGCCGCCGTACCGCTGCTCGACGCGCTCGAGAGCACGGTGGCCGCGCCCGCGCCGAAGCCGTCACCATCGTTATCCGCGTAGTACGACGGCCCGCTCACGCCGTGGAGGGTGACCGTGGCGGTGAAGGTGCCGTTCCCCGAGGTGTATCCATTCGTGATCCACACGCGATACGCGGAGTTCGTGGTGAGGTTGAACGAGGAGGTGAAGTTGACCGGGCCGCGAACCAACGGCACAGCGGTCTCCGACACGGCTTGGGGCCCCCAGTAGAGCCTCGTGTTCGCGTTCGAGTTGAGGACAAAGTCGCCCCACCAGCCACCGACCTGCGCAAGACCAATCTTCGGAGTTCCACCAACCGGTGCGGATGAACCAGGCGTGACGACGACGGTGAAGTCAGAGGAGTAAGGGTCGCCGGAGACCCCGGTGAGGTTGATGCTCACGCCGGTCAGCGTGCCCGACAGCGACGGAACCACGACGGATGCTCCTCCGGCCAACGACCGGCTCGACAATGTCACCGTCACATCCGCCGCAGCGACGGGTGCGAGCATGGCGGCAACGAGGGCGACGGCGCGACCGGCGGAGAGGATCTTCTTCATGGTGCGAAATCGGAATCGCCACCGCATCGGGACCGGCACGGTTCGGATGCGAGTGGCTGGGGGGGGGATTTAAACCTTGGCGATACCTGCGGTTCGACGAGGGACAGACGCCGACCGGTCCGGGCGACCGAGTCGATCTGTATGAGATTGACGCTCGGGGGAACCGCGGTCAACGAAAAACCGCGGAGATCCCACTTTGGATCCGGAACGGAGGTCGTGGATCTTGCTGGCCGGGCCCTTCCGCCTCGGAAACGGCCTCACGAGTCCTGAACTGCCGCCTTACGGGACGGAACGGGACGAATCGCCCACCCGCCGGGGAAGCGGAGGCGGCAGCGGAAAATCACGGCGTCACCATGAACTCCCGCACGGAGCCCTTCGAGTCGTGCTTCGGGGCCCCGATGAGCGCCGTGCCACCCGCGAACGCCGCGCCGCGGCCGAAGTTCGAGGCGCCGGTCCCGACCGGCGGCAGCGTCAGGCGATCCCAGGTCGACCAGGCGCCCGACGTGGAGCGGAACACCGTCGCCGCGCCGCGGCCGGCCACTCCGCCCACCGTGCGGAGCGGCGAGCCCGCGACCAGCCATTCACCGTCAGGGCCGAACGCGACGCACGAGCCGAACTGCTCGTCGGCCGACTGGCCCGCCGGAGTCAGCGTCGCCGCCGTCCAGCTGTTGCCCGACTGCTCCCAGACCGTCACGAGACCCGCCTTCGCGCCCACACCCGCCACCCCCGCGAGCGGAGCACCCCCCGCCACCCGCGTGCCTGACGCGTCGATCGCCACGCCCGTGCCGAGCGCGGCGCTCGCTGAAGGAGCCATCGCGACGAGCCGAGTCGTCGAGGCCGCCGAACCCTCGGCGTCGAGCGGACCGACGTAGACCGCCCCGCAGTTCGAGGCGCCGGTCTGGTCGTCGCCCGGAGCGCCCGCCACGAGCACCGGCATCGCCGCGTTGCCGCCGAGAGCGACCGACTGGCCGAACCTGTCACTCGCGGTGACGGGCACCGACGTGAAGCTCGATCGGAGGCTCCAGACCAGCGACTGGCGCCGGAACACGGACACCTCGCCGCTGTCGGTCACGCCGTTCACGTTCGCGAGCGGACAACCGACCGCGACGAAGTCACCGATCGCCGCCACCGAATCGCCGAAACGGTCCGTCGTCGCACGCGTCGCCCGGACCAGCTTCGTCTCCTGCGACCACGCGAAGCCGGACCGACGGAAGAGATAGGCCGCGCCCGCATCCTTCGTGCCCGAGATGTCGGCCAGAGGCGATCCGACCACGACGAGGTTCCCCGAGATCGACACGCTCGTCCCGAACCGGTCGCCCTTCACGCTGTCCGAGGCGGTCAGCGTCGCCTGCACCGACCAGACGCCCGAACTCCGGACGAGGACCACCGCCGAACCCGCGTCGATCCTGGAAGGAAGGTCCTTGCCCGGGATCCCGACGACCGCGGTGTCGCCGTCGACCGCGACCGCGAAGCCGTAGTCGTCGCCCGAGACGAGCGCTGGCGCCGCCGGGACCGCCAACTCGGGCGCCAGGCCCAGGCCCAGGCAGTCGAGCAGATCGTCGCCGTCCGAGTCGGCGTCGGCCACGCCGCAGCCGCAGGTACCCGGCGCGATCTTCAGCGGATCGCT
>JBEIUL010000380.1:0-2922 GCA_040374395.1 Phycisphaeraceae bacterium | reverse complement strand
GCGGACACGCGTTCTGTTTGTCGTCTGGAAAGGGAAGCGGAAAAAGAGGAAGGGAAAGTCAACGAGTCCTCGCGGCACGGAAGCCGAAGGTGAAGGCGACGCCGACGGGCGCGTAGTCGCCACGATTCGACGAGCGGCAGTAGCTGGAAAGGTTGTCCCACGAGCCGCCACGCAACACCCGATCCGCACCACTCGAAGGACCACGCGGATCGACTTTCGTTCCAGGGTGATACTCGCCGTACCAGTCGCTCACCCATTCCCAGACATTCCCGTGCATGTCGTAGAGCCCCCACGGATTGGGCTTCCGGGTACCAACCGGCTTCGTCGATCCCCCGGAGTTCAGGACGAACCACGCGTGGTCCGGAAGAACCGCCTCGTCGTCACCAAACGACCAGCGCGTCGTCGTGCCCGCTCGACACGCGTACTCCCACTCGGCCTCGGTCGGCAGGCGGAACTCCATGCCCGTCTTCTTCGACAGCCGCGAGCAGAACTCGGTGGCGTCGTTCCATGAGACTTGCTCGACCGGGCGATTGGGATCGCCTTGAAAGTGACTCGGGTTGCTTCCCATGACCGCCTGCCATTGGGCTTGGGTGACCTCGGTCTGGCAGAGCCAGAAGCCCTTCGAGATGGTCACCTCGTGCTGGGGGCGTTCATCGTCGTCTCCTTGGGCCTCGGGACTACCCATCATGAACCGACCCGGCTCGATCGCGACCAGCTTCATGGTGACGCCACCACCAAGGTCGACGATCACCCCACCAGCGGCGACAAGCCTTGCGTCCGCCAAGCGTTGCTGTTCAGCCTGGCGCGCCACCTCCGCACGCATCAGCTCCGCCTGGCGCTCCTCCTCCTTGCGTCTCGCTTCCTCAGCAATCCGTCGAGCCTCGACCATCGACGTCACCTCCACCGTCTTCGCCACGAAGTTGAAGAAGACCGTCATCTCGTCGTCGACCGTCAGGTCGAACGTCTTCGCGAGCGTGACCTTGTTCCAGGTCGCCGTGATCCGGTACTGGCCGACCTCGAGGTTCGACACCGTGGCCTCGGGCTTCACCTTGTCGATCTCGCCGACCGCGTCGAATCCGCCAGCGCCGTCCGCCCGTTCGATCGACACCTTGCACTCGACCGGGACCGACTTCACGATGACCGTGCCGGTCTTGAGGACGATCGGGGCCGCCTCCTCTTGGCCGCCCTGCACCACGGTGGGCCGTGGCCGCAGCGACTCGAACTTCACGACCGCGACCTCGCCCTTCGCGACCCGGACCCGGCGCTCTTGGGGCGTGAAGCCCGGCTTGAGGGCCTTGACCGTCCGATCGCCGACCGGCACGGCCTCGATCACCAGGCCGCCCTGGTCGCGGTCCGAGAGGCCCTTGAGCGTGCCGTCGAGGAAGATCTGGATGCCCGGCTCGCACTGGACCTGGATGAAGCCGGTGTCCTGGGCGGACGCGGTCCGGGCCGAGACCATCGCGGCGACGACGAGCGAGAGCAAGCCCGCGAGAAGGCGAAGCGACCGAGGCATGGGGAGGGTTCCTTTCGACGCCCGAAGGCGTCCGAGGCGATCGCCAACCCGAGGGCCGATCCGGGGTTCGCAATCGCCGGAGGCGGACGATACCTGCCCGGCCGACCCGACTTCGACCCGCCGCCCGGCCGCCCGGTCGCCCCCACCCCCTCCGGATCGGGCGGGCTCCTGCTACAATCCCCGCCCTTCCGACGCGACCGTAGCTCAATTGGATAGAGCACGAGCCTACGAAGCTCGGGGTTGCAGGTTCGACTCCTGCCGGTCGCGCTTCCCCTTCCCCAGGCCCTTCCGATGGCCCCCGAGTTCCTGGGAACGTTCCCCGCCGCTGACCGGCGAGCGGGAACAACGGCCATGAAGGCCATGAAGGCCATGCACGACGACGACCTGATCGGCGAGCCCCCCCGCAAGCGGTCCCCGCTCGTGGGCATGTTGCTGCTTGTCGTCGGCATCATCCTGATCGCCGCGGGGGTGGCCCTCGGACCGATTCCCGTGGTTCCGGGCTTCCCGCTGGTACTGCTCGGACTCGCCCTCGCCGGGCTCGGCAGCGAGCGGGCCCGCGGCTGGATCAACCGCTCCGAGCGGAAGCTGCCCGATGGGATCCGCCGGCCTCTGCGGGCGGCTCGCGACGCGTTCTTCCGGCGACCGGATGGCCCCGACGATAGGAAGCCCGACGCATGAGCGACACCGCGCCGCCACCCTCTCCCGAGGCGCCGAAGCCCCGCGAGGAGCTCCGGGCCCAGTTGCCCGAGCTGGCCTTCCTCGAGGGGCCGGGCTCGCGTTGGGAGGAGCTCAAGCGGGCGACGCGAATCCTCGTCGAGTTCATCCGCGGCTTCCGGCAGCTCCACTTCGTCGGTCCGTGCGTCACGGTGTTCGGCTCGGCCCGGTTCCCGCCCGGCTCTCGCTGGTACGGGCTCGGCGAGGCGGTCGGCGAGGCGCTGGTCCGCAAGGGCTTCACGGTCATGACCGGCGGCGGCCCGGGCGTGATGGAGGCGGCGAACCGCGGGGCCCACCAAATCGGCGGCCGCAGCATCGGCGTGAACATCCGCCTGCCGATGGAGCAGGAGCCGAACCCGCACGTCGACCGGTCGGTCGAGTTCCGCTACTTCTTCGTGCGGAAGGTCATGCTGCTCAAGTACTCGTACGGGTTCGTCGTGTGCCCGGGCGGCTACGGCACGATGGACGAGCTGTTCGAGACGCTGACCCTCGTGCAGACGAGGAAGATCGTCGACTTCCCCATCGTGGTCATGGGCAGGGACTACTGGGACGAGCTCGACGACTTCGTGCTGAAGCGCATGATCCCCGACGGCACGATCGACCCCGGCGACCGGGGCCTGGTCAAGTTCACCGACGACCCGGCGGAGGCCGCGGCTTTCATCGCCGAGGCCGCGGAACGGCGCTTCGGCCTGCGG
>JBEIUL010000348.1:0-3290 GCA_040374395.1 Phycisphaeraceae bacterium | reverse complement strand
GGCGGACTGGTGCCCGTGGCGCGGCGGGTCGCCCCCCGCCGCGCCGCCGGCGGCGCGGATGCGGCCCGGGCCGACCGCGAAGCCGAGCGGGCCGGCCGCGGCGAGGAGGTGTTCGATGTCGAAGGAAATCGTGGCCCCGAGGCGGTCAAGGATCTTCCACGGGCGATCGACCGCGATCGGCTTCGCGGCAGTTCCGACCTTCGCCACCGAGAGCATCGCCGCGAAGGCGGCCGGGCCGCCCGTGAGCAGCGCCTCGAGCTCCCGACGGCCGCATCGGGCCGCGAGAATCCGGTCGCCCTCGGCGATCGCCTGGCGCGGGGCGAGATCGGTCTCCGACTGCGGTCCGACGGAATGCATCGGGCACGCGCCGTCGAGCACGAGGAAGTCGTCGCCGTCCGGAACGGCATTCACCGGCACGCCCGAACGCTCGGCCACCGTCGCAGCCAGCTCGGGCGACACGATGCGGGCCGCGACCGGCCGCCCCAGGGCCCGCGAGAATCGCTCGGCGGTCGTGAAGACGCCGGTGCGGAAGTCGCTCGGCGGCCGGAGGTCGGCGAGCGGCCCGAAACCCTCGAGCCCGAGGTCGCTCGTGACGATGGGCGGTCCGTGCATGTCCGCACTCTACCGCCCACCCGACCGCCGGTCTCACGCCGGGTTCCGCCACGGCCGCAGCCCGGCCGAGAAGAAATCCCAGCGGCCGAGCGAGGCGTTCAGCGGCCACGCGAGCGGGATCGCCCACGCCCCGGAGGCGAGGTCGCTCAGGAACTGCCGCAGGATCCACGGCTGCACCGGCATGCCGCCCCACGGGGGGACCTCGTCCGACCAGAAGCGACGGGCCGAGAAGACCGCGGCGGTCACGAGCGTCACCCCGATCGAGAGCACCGCGGTCAGGAACCCGAGGGTGAGCGGGTTGCGGCGGAAGACCATCGAACGGAGGAGCAGGACCGCCGTCGTTCCGAACGCGTAGCCGAGCGCGTTCGGGCCGATCACGTGGAACGGGGCTCCCGATTCGCCGAGCGACGGCTGGAGGAGATCGGCCAGGATTCCCGCCGCGAACGCGGCCCAGAGCGCCGTTCTCCTCGGTCCGTGGAGGGCCACGAACGCGACGATCACGGGCAGGAGCGCCGGCCGGGCGGGACCGAGGGCGAGGGCCGCGGTGAAACCGCCGTCGAGGGCGGCGGCGACGACCGCCATGGCGGCGAAGATGAGCCAGTTCACGGTTCGCCTCCGGCGTCCCCGACGAGCACGACCTCGACCGATTCGAGCGGGTTCGCGGCCGGAGCGAGCTGCAGCCGCGTGTGAAGCGGCGAGGTCTCGAGCGGGGCCGCGGCGGTCACCGTGGCCACCCTCAGGCCTTGGGCCGCCCGCGGCCAGCGCTCGTCGGCGAGCCGGGCGGTCCAGCCGACGGCCACGCCGCTCGACTGGCCGAGGTCGCAGGTGAAGCCGCCGCGACCGTCGGGCTTCAGCATCCCGCGGGGCGCGCGGCCGAGTTCGGTCGCCTCGTCGGGAGGCAGCAGCACGACCTCGATCGCTCCCGCCCCACCGACGGGAACCGCGTCGCTCGAGAGGGCCGCGGGGGTCCCGACGACCCGGCCGACCACGGTGTCGCCGTCGCGGGTCGCGACCATGCCCGCCTCGACGCCCTGCCGAACGCCCGCGTTGAGCTTGAGGGTTCCCGCCCCGCTGCGGGGCCCGGGCGGATTCGCGACGACCGCCGAGGCCCGCACGGCCCGTATGGCGAGCCCGGGCGATCGTGACGTCGCCGCCGACAGCATCTCGATCTCGCGGCGGAGACGGTCGTTCTCGAGCTCGAGCCGGCGGTACAGCGCCCGGGCCTCGTTTCGCTCCATCGCGAGGGTCTCGGACGCCTCGCGTTCCGCGTAGGTGTCGCTCACCGACGGGCGAATCCAGCCGGCCGCGAGGCGACCGGCGTGCTGCACCGGCACGAGCGGAAGCGTGAGCAGCGACGCGACCTCACCGGTCCAGCCGGACAGTGCGCGGGCCGGAAGCAGGGAAACGAGGAGTGCCGCGGCGAGCGCCAGCCGCCAGACCCGATCGTGATGGAACGGGCCCCGCGCCACGAGGGATCAGCCCTCGTCGGCGTCGCTCTCGAGCGTGGCCTTCCACTGCTCGAGGTTCTCGAGGTACATGCTCGTGCCGCGGGCGACGCAGGTCAGCGGATCGTCGGCGACGCGGACCTCGAGCCCGGTCGCGTTCGAGATGACCTTGTCGATGCCGCGGAGGAGCGCACCTCCGCCCGCGATCGTGATGCCCGTCTCGACGAGGTCGGCCGCCAGTTCCGGCTCGGCACGCTCGAGGGTCTTCAGCACGGCGTTCACGATCTGCTCGATCGGCTCCTGCAGCGCGTTCCGGATCTCCTCGCTGGTGACCACGGTCCGCCTCGGGAGTCCCGAGACCATGTCGCGTCCGCGGACCTCCATCGTCTCCGGCTCGCCCGACGGGGCCGCGGAGCCGATCTCGATCTTGATCCTCTCGGCGGTCTGCTCGCCGATCGTGAGGCTGTAGGCCTTCTTGAGATGCTCGATGATCGCGTCGTCGAAATCGTCGCCGGCGGTCCGCACCGATTCCTTGGCGGCGATGTCGGCGAGGCTCATGATCGCGATGTCGGTCGTGCCGCCGCCGATGTCGACGATCATGCTCGCGGTCGGCTCGGCGATCGGGAGCCCGGCGCCGAGGCCGGCGGCCATCGGCTCCTCGATGAGGTAGACGCGGCGGGCGCCCGCACGCTCGGCGCTCTGCAGAACCGCCTGCTTCTCGACCGCGGTGATTCCCGAAGGGATCGCGATCACGACCCGAGGACCGAAGATGCGCGACTTCCCGCTCACCTTGCGGATGAAGTACGAGAGCATCGCCTCGGTGATCTCGAAGTCGCTGATCACGCCTTCCTTCATCGGTCGCACCGCCGAGATCGAGCCCGGGGTCTTGCCCAGCATCTCCTTCGCCGAGAACCCGACCGCGGTGCCGCCGTTCAGCACCTGGTTGGTTCCCTTGCGGACCGCGACCACGCTGGGCTCGTTCAGCACGATGCCCTGGCCCTTCACGCACACGAGCGTGTTGCAGGTGCCGAGGTCGATCCCCATGTCGACGCTGAAGAGGCGCGAAAGCCAGTCGATCTCGAGAGCCACTGCTTGCTCCTTCCTGAAGCCACGGACCGAGGCGGGCTCCGCCGCCTCGGGGGCCGGTCTGCGGCCCATCGCGGGGAGGATAGCGGTTCCCCCGGAGGGTGCGGGGGCGTGGGCCCCGGACCGCAGCGCCGCCGCAGCGGAGGG
>JBEIUL010000056.1:0-9364 GCA_040374395.1 Phycisphaeraceae bacterium | reverse complement strand
CGTAGTGCCGCGTGCCCGACATCTTGACGCCGCGCTCGAAGTCGACGAGGCCGAGGTCGCGCACCAGCTCGAGGTGCGTCTTCGGGCGGAAACCGCGGTTCGCCTCGAAGCTTCGCGAGGCGTCGAACCCGGTCGGGTTCCACCGGCGGATCTCGACGTTGTCGTCGCTCGAGCGGCCCTTCGGCACGTCGGATGCGGGCGGCTGGGGAATCGTGAGCAGGATCGCCTGCAGCGCGGGCTCGATCTCGGCGAGCTCCCGCTCGAGGGCCTGCTGTGCCTGCTTGAGCGCCACCGGCTTCGCCTCGAGCTCGGCGACCTGCTTCTCGAGCGTCGCCTTCGCGTCGCCTTCGGCTGCCTTCAGCTGGCCCTTGAGCTTGCCGAGCTGCGGCCCGATCTCCTTCGAGATGCGGTTCTGCTCGGCCCGCGACTCCTCGAGCCGCTGCAGCACGCCTCGTTTCCGTGCGTCGAGGGCCAGCGCCCCGTCGATGTCGACGGGCATGCACTTGTCGGAGGCGCCCTGGCGGAAACGGTCGGGATTCTCGCGAAGCTGTCGCAGGTCGATCATGGTTCCTTCCGTTCGCGGTAGCCGGGCGTCGCCGCCCACCGCATCTTGTCGAGCAGGGTCCGCCAGTACGAGCCCTCGGGATTCCCGACGAGCCGCGCCTTGACGCGATGTTCCTCCAGCCGCACGCGGTCGCCGGCCACCAGGGACACGAGCCCCTGGCCGTCGAAGACGACCGCGGTGCCCTCGTTCGCGCGGGCCACCTCGATCTCGAGCCGGCTCGCGGCCGGCACCACGACCGGGCGGAAGGCGAGGCTGTGGGCGCAGTGCGGGGTGATCACGATCGAGTCGACGTCGGGGTGCACGATCGGTCCGCCCGCGGAGACGCTGTAGGCGGTCGAGCCGATCGGCGTCGCGACGATCACGCCGTCGCCGGCGAGCGTCGGCCCGGGCTTGCCGTCGACGGTGAGCCGCAGCTCGATGAGCCGGTACGGTGGCCCCGCGGTGACCACGCAGTCGTTGATCGCGACGCCCGACGCCTTCTCGGCGCCGTCACGCCCGACCACCGTCGCGTGCAGCACCATCCGCTCGCGGATCGTCGCGTCGGGCCCGAGCGACCGGTCCGCGTGACGCGCGAAGCTCTCGGGGTCGAACTCGGCGAGGAAGCCGAGCCGCCCGAAGTTGATCCCCACGATCGGCGTGCGGCGGTCGAGCAGCCGCCGGGCCTGGGCGAGGATCGTCCCGTCGCCGCCGACCACCACCGCCACGTCGAACGTGGGCGACGCCGGAAGCGGCGCGTTGTCGGCCGGCAGGTCGGCCACGATGTCGGCGTGGGCCCGCAGCGTGTCGCGGATGCCCGGCAGCGCCTCCTCGACGCCCGGCCGCTCGCGGTGGGAAAGCAGGATCGCCTTCGGTCGGCTCATTGCACGAGTCCCTTCGTGAGCCGCATGAACGCGGTCTCGAGGTCGGCCTTCTCGGCCTGCAGGCTCGCGACCCGCAGCCCGTTCGCGACCAGCCGCGACGCGATCTCCGACGCCCGGAAGCCCGACTCGGGATCGACGCTCGCCGCGATCGTCGCGGTGCCGCCGCGGTCGACGATCTCGACCCGCGTGACGCCCCGCACCTTCCGCAGCAGCTCGGCCGCCTCGTCGGTCCGCTCGTCGACGGTCACCTCGATGACCTGGCCCGCCGAGGTCCGCCGCATCACGTCGGCGACCGAGCCCGAGTAGACGAGCTTGCCGCGCTCGACGATGCCCACCACGTTGCAGAGCTCGGCCAGCTCGTGCAGGAAGTGGCTCGAGATGATGATGGTCTTGCCCATCCGCCGCAGGTCCTTGAGCAGCTCGCGCATCTCGACGCGGGCCCGCGGGTCGAGCCCCGACGCGGGCTCGTCCATCAGCAGCACCTTCGGGTCGTGCAGCAGCACGCGGGCGACCGCGAGCCGCTGCTGCATGCCGCGCGACAGGCCGTTCACCTCGGACTTCGCCTTGTAGCCGAGCTCGGTCAGGTCGAGCACGTCCTGCACCACCTGCTCGCGGCGCTTGCCGTGGATCCCGTAGCAGGAGGCGAAGAACGCGAGGTACTCGACGACGAGCATGTCCTCGTAGGCGCCCATGAAGTCGGGCACGTAGCCGATGATGGGCCGGATCAGGTGGTTCTGGAACCCGACGACCTTCCCGTCGATCCGCGCCTCGCCCCACGTCGGCTTGAGCAGCGTCGCGAGGATCTTGATCGTCGTCGTCTTGCCCGCCCCGTTCGGCCCGATGAAGCCGAAGCAGTCGCCCTCGTCGATCGACAGGTTCAGGTTGTCGAGCGCGACGAACTCGCCGTACTTCTTCGTGAGGTTGACCGTCTCGATCATCGGCATGGCGGGTGCCCGCGTGGGGGCGGGATTGTCTCAGGAACCGCCCCCGGCGGGAGCGGCCATCGGGGGCACGATCCCGTCGATCGGGGCGGCGAGCGGGCAGATCCAGCGGACAAGCACCGTCCCCTCGCTCTCGGCCTCCTCGCCGTCGACGAGCACCGGGACCGGCGACGCCGCCCCCTCGAGGTACCCCGTGACGATCACGCAGGGCCGCAGGAACCACGGCGAGAGGTCGAGCTCGCGACCGAGGTGGCGGGTCGCCCGGACCGAGCTGCCTCCGTTGGGGTCGGCATCGATCCAGATGGGCGGCTGGAGCATCCAGTAGAGCCCGAGGGCGTCGAGGCCGTTCCGCCGCCGGTCCGACTCCCAGCCGCTCCGGAGCAGGGGGCGGTAGTACTTCTCGCGAACCTCGTGGGAAAAGCCCCACTTCAGGTTCGTTCCCGAGCGGGTCACGACCGGCGTGCCGTCGAAGAGCTCGCGGGCGAGGTCGAGCGGCACTCCCGGTTCCCACCGGGGAAGGACCGCCAGCGCGGCGTAGGAGGGGGGCTCGCCGACGGTCACCGGCGACGGGATCGGCAACGGCCCCGGAAGATTCATCGGCAGCGGCGTGCGGAAGGGGGTGACGAGGATCACCGACACGTCCTCGAGCGGACCGGGCAGCCGATGGACGAGCGCTCCCGCGAGCTGCACCCGCGGCGGCTCCTGGGTGCGATCGATACGCAGCTCGACCGGGCCGGCCCCGTCGGCCGGTGACGGCAGGGCACCCCACGACGGGTCGATCGGACCGAGCCGCGAGAACGCGAAGTCGCTGGTGGTCGCGCGGCTCGGGACTTCCAGCCGGGAACCGGTCGCGAACGGGACGCGGGTCCGGTCGGGACTCGGGTACCGCTCGAGCGAACCGTCCGGCGGCGCCGACCACGACCAGAGGGCGTCGCCCTCGCTCCCCTCGCCGCCGAGCGAGAGGTCGGTGAGGCCGTAGCCCGGCAGGAACACCGAGAACCAGCCCGTCGTCCGCCGCGGCGAGGGCGAGAACGAACCGGTCGCGCTGCTGGCCCCGCCTTCCGCGGCGATCGCGTCGACGACGACGAGGTGCCGCACGATCGGCTCGTTCCGGCCGAGGACGATCCCGCCCGCCCACGCGATGGCGGTGAACGCGACCGCGCAGGCGGTGAACGCGAGCCACGACAGCCGCTCGCGACGGAACCGCTTGAGGATCGCGAATCCGAGCGGCCCCGCGACGAGCCAGTACCCGCCGAAGAGTCCGACCGCCGCGAGGATGCCGAGGGCGGCCCGGCCGGTCAGCCCGATCGCTCCCGAGACGAGCGGCCCCGTTCCGATCACCCGTGGCTCCGACTCGACGGTGCCGAGCCTCGGGGGCTCGGCCGCCTCGAGCTTGTTGAGATCCTCGGGCGAAGGCGTGTCGCCGCGCCGGCCGAGGATCCGGTTCCAGAAGACGTCCGCCTGCGGCAGCGGTCGCGCCTGCAACGCACGCCCGTTGATCGCGTCGAGATCGAGTCCGACCACGACGACCCGGCCGTGGCCGACCCGCCGCTCGACGCCGATCACCTGACCGTCAAGCGTTCCCGGCCGCGGCACGGAAAAACCGCTTCCGCTCGCCTTGCGGCTCGGCAACGCGAGGATCGGACGCACGTCGTCCGGCAGGCGGTCGGCCGGGAAGGTCGACACCCGGGTGGTCGCCGCCGGGTCCCGCAGCGAGCGATCGCGCGAGAGCACGGGCAGCACCTCGCGGATCGGCACCGCCTCGTGCCGCTCGGGCTCGAGCCCCGCGACGAGTTCGGACAGCGGATGGGCCCCGTCGCGCCCGAATGCCCACGTGTCCTGCGATTCGGGCACGGTGATCACGAGCGAGCCGCCGCGCCGGATCCACTCGAGGAGCGCCTCGGCCTGGTCCTCGGCGAGCTGCGTCGGCAGCGCCTCCGGTCCGCCCCACACGATCGCCTGCGTCGCCGCCCAGCCGAGCCATCGATCGGGAAACTCCCGCGGAGCCAGTCCCGACGCGACGTGGGTCAGGGCATTGAGTGCGGCGGGGAAGTCCTCGCCCCTCGCGCGGACCCCGTACGCCTCGAGCCCGAGCGACCGGTCGCCCACGACGTGGATCAGGTCCTGGTCAAGTCGGACGGGAAACGACGGCGACGTGCCGGACGCGGCCGTCACCCGCACCGCGCCGATCTCGCGGGTCCGTCGCCCCTCCTCGAGGCGGTAGACCCGCACCGGCCAGATCCGGTCGAGGTCGGGACCGGCCGACGGGGGCAGCCGCGGGTAGATCCAGCGCTCGACCCTCTGGCCCGGATTGAGCGGCACCTCGCGGATGTACTCGACGATGTCCCCGTTCGCGTCCTCGCCCTCGAGGGCGATCTCCGCGGTCACCGGCTCGCCGAGCCCGCTCGTGATCGCGAATCGCACCGCCGCGAAGTCGCCCGGCCGGTGGCAATCGCCGACGCCGAACGCGACGAGATCGATGCTCACCTGCGTCCACGCCGACGCCGCGATCGACGCCGCCGCCACCGCGGTGAGCAGGCCGGATCGAGGCGGAAAGACAGGCATCGCCGGAGTGTATCCCGGGCCGCGGACCGTCCGGCTCACCGCCGAACGGCCGCGAACTCGGCGAGCATCGCGGCGTGCGAGAGGATCCCGCCGCGGTAGCACGCGAGATCGAACTTCTCGTTCGGCGAGTGCACGCGGTCGTCGTCGAGACCGAACCCCACGAGCAGCGAGTCGATCCCGAGCTCGCGCTGGATCAGCCCGACCGCGGGAATGCTCCCGCCGCTCCCGATGAGCACCGCCGGCCGGCCGTAGACCCGCTCGAGCCCGCGCCGCGCCGCCCCGAGGAACGGCGAGGTCGTCGGCACCTCGATCGCCGGGTTCAATCCGTGCGAGTGCCACTCCGCCCGGCAGCCGGCGGGAAGGCGCTGCTCGAAGAAGTCCTTGAGCGACGCGAAGACCCGCTGCGGATCCTGCGTCCCGACCAGCCGGCACGAGAGCTTCACGGTCGCCTCGGCGGGGATCACCGTCTTCGCGCCCTTCTGCGTGTACCCGCCGAAGATCCCGTTGCAGTCGAGCGTCGGCCGCGACCACATCCGCTCGAGCGTGGTGCGTCCCGTCTCGCCGAACGGCTTCGGGATCCCGGCGCCGCCGAGGTACTCGAGCTCGTCGAAACCGAGCGACTCCCACTGGGCGCGGATCTCGGTCGGCAACTCGCCCACGCCGTCGTAGAAGCCCTCGAGCTGGACTCGCCGGTCGCGGTCGTGCAACTCGCCGACGATCGACGCGAGAACGTTGATCGGGTTCGGCAGCGTCCCGCCGAACATGCCCGAGTGCAGGTCATGGCTCGGTCCGCGCACCGTCACCTCGACGTAGACGAGCCCGCGCAGCCGCGTGGTGATCGCCGGCGTTCGGGCGTCCCACATTCCGGTGTCGCTCACCACGCACGCGTCGGCGGCGAGTTCCTTCCGGTGCCCGCGGACGAACGGCTCGAGGCTCGGGCTCCCCGATTCCTCCTCGCCCTCGAGCATCACCGTGATCGCGCAGGGCGGCGTGCCGTGCACCTCCTTCCACGCGCGGAAGGCCTCGAGGAACGTCATGACCTGTCCCTTGTCGTCGACGGCGCCGCGGGCCACGATCCGCTTCCCGCCGGGGCCGTCGACGATCACCGGGTCGAACGGCCCGCTCTCCCAGAGCTCGAGCGGGTCGGCCGGTTGCACGTCGTAATGGCCGTAGTAGAGGATCCGCGGCGCCGATCCTCCGGGGCCCGGATGATGGGCGAGCACCATCGGATGCCCGCCGGTCGCCACCACCTTCGCGTCGAACCCGAGGTCGGCGAGCGTCGTCGCCGACCAGTCGGCCGCCTGCCGCACCTTGCCGGCGAACGCGGGATCGGTCGAGACGCTCTCGATCCGCAGGTAGTGCTTGAGACGATCGATCGAGGCCTCGAAGCCTCGCTCGGCGGCGGTCAGGACCGGGGCGACATCACGCATGGGACCTCCCGAAGGGGAGCCCAGTTTACGGGTGAATCAATCCCGAGCCGGACGATGGTTCAGAAGGCCGCGAGCACGGTCGCCGTGAGGCTGGCGGCCGCGACGAAGAGCACGGCGCCGGCGAACAGGACGGCAATCCACCGTTCGACCATCCGGCTCTCCGACTCGGCCACCACGCGGCGGGACTCCGACACCGACGGCGTCGGCACGAGGCCTTCCATCTCGGCGTAGGTCCGGGGGGGACGCTGGGCGAAGTCGCACCCGCATCCGGGGCACGAGCCTCGCCACGAGCGGGCTGGGCGGGCGACACCGAAGTCGCCGGCATGGCCGCAGGCCACGCATCGGCGAACATCCAGCTCCGACACCCTTGTCCTCAGCTTCCCAATCACCGTGGTTCTACAGTAACACCGGATGACCGATCGACAAGCCATTTCCACGAACTCCGGTCGAAACGCCCGGTCCGCGAAAACCTCAGTTCGGGGTCCATCCTGCGGGGGAAATGACCGATGACCGCCTTCCGTCCCGATCCGCTCGCCTGGGCCGACCATCTCGATTCGGTCGCCGGGTCCGGGAGTCAAACTCCGGGACCTCCCGCCGATCCGCCGGCTTCGCTCCTGCGTCCGGCCCGCGACGGGGTGACGCCCGAACGGTTTCTCTGGTCGGCGGCCTCGGCGGGCACGCTTCCCGAGCCGAGCGCCCTCGATCTCGGGTCCGATGGCCCGCTCTGGTCCTCCGACCGATGGTCGGCGATCGAGGTCTGGACCGAGGGGGAACTCTGTGGCCTGCACGCCCTCGCTCGGCTCGGCCGCTTGCGGCCCGATCTCGCCGGAGCGATCGCTCGCCGCCTCCGCTCGGCGATCGGGTGGCATCTCGAGCACACCCAGCCTGACAACGCGACCCACCGGCCTTGGGCGGTACATCTGTTCCTCGGGCATCCCGAGCCCGAGGTCGACCTGTACGGCCAGACCCTCCTCCACAACTTCGAGGCCGCCGGCCGCGGTGATCGGGACGCCGCTTGGATCCTGCGGGATGCGGCCCGGGAAATCCGTCTCGATCCGGCCATCGCGCGGCGTTGGTAGCATCGATGGCATGAGGGAATCCCCGACCGCGGCGGCCGATGCGTCCGAGTCGATCCCGGGTCCGCCCCCAGGTCCGCTCCCGGGTGCTCGCTGGATCTTGGGCTCCGCCTTCGCCGCGTTCCAGCCGAACCGGCTGGTGCTCGGTACGTTTCTCGCGCTCCTGCTCGGGGCGATCGGAGCCCTGGCCGATCGCATCCACGACGCGGCCGGCGCGAGACCCGTGGCCGCGGTCGAGGTGATCCGCGGGATGCGGGGCGACGGCACCTTCGTGCCCGACCGCGCCTTCGCCGATGCGGGGAACGGTCCCTGCGCCTCGCTGGCGGCGGCTGAATCCATGGCGATCCTCGGCCTGGTCGAGGGCATCCTCGGTCTCGAGCCGCGACGGGCGATCGATTCGGTGGGCGACGCGGTCATGCGGGCACCGAAGGCCGCCTTTCTGGCGGCCCCGTGGACCATGACCGCGGTCGCCATCGTCTGGCTCGCCGCGGCGAGCCTCGTCGGGGGTGCCCTCGCCCGGGCGACCGCGCTCGAGGCGGGGCGGGCGGTCCGGATCGGGGCCCGCGACGCGATGGCCTCGGCCCTCGTTCGATGGAAGTCGCTCGTCTTCGCCCCGCTGCTGCCGTTCGTCGGGGCGGCGATCTGCCTCGTCCCGGTCGCGATCCTCGGTCTCGGGTTCCGGCTGCCGGTCATGGATGTCCTCGCCGCGGTCCTCTACGCGGCGGCACTCTTCCTCGGTTTTCTCGCGACATTTCTCGCGATCCTCGGTGCCCTTGCGCTGCCGCTGATGCCGGCGTCGATCGCCTGCGGCGACGCCGACGCCGCCGACGCGTTCGTGCGGAACGCGGCGTATCTCGTTCGGGCCCCGTTCCTGTGGCTCGGCTCGGTGGGCGTGGCCCTCGTGGCCCTCGCGGTCGGTTTCGCCGTCGCCGCGACGTTCGCCGGGTGCACCCTCGGGCTCACCTCGCTCGTCGCCGGTTGGGCGGCGGGGGGGCTGGGTGAGGATGACGGCCGCTCGGCCTCGGCCGCCGCGATCCTACGGCTCTGGGACGGCACCGTCCGGGCGATCCTCGCCGGCTGGATCGTCTCGTTCCTCTTCGAGGCCGCCACCCGGATCTACCTCACGCTCCGCGTCCGCTGCGACGGGCAGGACCCGTCGACGCTCGACGGGGTCCCGCTGTCCGCAGGCCTCCGGTGAGCGACGCCGATCGAGATGCCGTGGCCCGACGCGCCGCGAGGCTCTTCCACGCGGCCCGTTGCCCGTCCGTCGCGGCGTCGATCGACGAAGCCCTGCGGCGGGCGCGTCCGGGATCCCCGCGGCCGCCCGAGTCGCTCGTCCGTCGGCACCTCGAGGGGCTCGGAGAGGAGGAACGCGGCCAGGCCGGCCATGCGGAATCGCTCCGTGCGACCCGCGCGTCGATCGCCGAGTGGATGGAGACTCTCGCGGGGCTGCCCGGCGAACCCGCGGTGCACCTCGTGGGCCGCGCCGCCGCGGGCGAGCTCGAGGGCGACCTCGACGTGCACCTTCGCGTCGCGACCGACCTGCCCATCGGAGAGCTCGCCGCGACGCTCGTCGCGCACGGGGCCCCGGAGCCCGACTTCTCGTCGGTCCACGGCCCCTTCGGCGACTTCGACCGCATCAGTTTCGACGAGCCGCCCCTGCGGATCCGCGTCACGCGGTGCCCGCCGCGCACGGCCGCCGTGCCCGACCGCGACCTCGTGACGGGCAGGCCGCAGGCCGCGCTCGATCTCGAGTCGTTCCGCCGGACGATCGACCGGCCCCGCTGAAAACCGTCGGATCAGCCGAGCCCGCCGCGAAGCTGGATGCCGCCGCCGAAGCGGGCCTTCAGCTTGCGCAGCTCGAGATCGTTCTCGCGCGGCGCCTCGGCCTTCGGGCCGTCGCGGCGATCACCCCGGCCGCCGCCCT
>JBEIUL010000354.1:0-3206 GCA_040374395.1 Phycisphaeraceae bacterium | reverse complement strand
CAATGCAAAAAAGGCAACTTTCATGACCTTCGGCGGCCGCTGTTTGGATTCCGTTGGGTGGGGCCCCGTCCTACGGATTCCGGCCCTGCCTGCCGTACCCCTCACGCCGCCCGCAGCGGGGCCAGGTCCTCGGGCGGCACCGGCGGCAGGCCGAGCGAGGCGAGCGTCCGGTTCACGGCCTCGGGCGTCGCGGCCCGCGGCGAGGTAATCTCGATCCCGATGGGGCGGCCGTCGGCGGCGAAGTCGACGACGAGGCCCGCCTCGCGCGGTTCGCTGCGGGCGCACCGGTCGTGCGTCTGGCGCGGCAAGTACAGGTAGCCCGCGAACGGCGTGCCCGACCGGTAGGACAGTTCGAGGGACGTTGGAGACATGGGGCGGGAGGGTAACCGTACGGTGGACTCCGTTTCGACATATCGATCCATCTCGTGCCGTCGTGTGGATCCGCCGACGAGGCATGGCCTCGTGGTTGCGGGTTGGGTGCGGCCTGCATCGGCCGCGTTGAACGCGACGGATCCACAACGCCCAAGCGGGGTGTAGTCGCCGGGCGCTCCGTTCGGTTCGAGCGGCGGTCGGGGGTTGATGGAACGCCATCGCCGTTCGGGGCCCCGGCGCGGAACGACGGGGCCATGCCCCGTCGGGATCAACACCAAGGCTCCGCTGCAGCGATGCAGATCCGAGCCGGAGCCCGTCGTCGACTCAGGACGACGCCTTCCCCGCCATCCGCCCCAACGCCGCTCCCGCATCCCTGATCAGCGGCTCCGCCGAGATCCCGGCGCCGACCGCCTTGCGCATCCAGAGATCCGGCGTCACGCTGCCGGTCGAGCAGATGCGGATCGTCTCGGCGGCGAGGTCCTTGCCGCGCAGGTGGCTGCGGATCTGGTGGCTGATGATCTGGCCGAGCGGGTAATCCGCCAGATACAGCGGATGGTTGATCATGTGCTGGTACGCGGCCAGGATCCGGTACGGATCCGGCCCGAAATGCTCGGCGTAGTGCTCGGCCCAGAGCCGTTCGGCCTCGAGCAGGACGCGGTCGCGCAACTCCGCCGCCGTCGCCTTCGGGTTCGCGTAGATCCAGTTCCACACGCGCAGCTCGAGCAACGCGGGGCCCGCGATCTGGCACGCCATCGCGTAGGTCTGCACCGCGTCGAGATCGTGGGCGGTGGCCTCGTCGATCGCGTCGAGGCCCAGCACCCGCCGCCCGAGCGACTGGTAGAGGAACGCGAACGCCTCGGTGCACGCGGTGTTCGGCACGCCGCGCAGGGCCGGCCGCGGCACGCGGTGCGTCGAGACGACCTGCTCGATGGTGTGCCCGAGCTCGTGCATGCCGGTGTCGAAGCCGTCCCAGCCGAGCTCGCCCGGCAGGCGATGCGTACGGAGCCACGCCCGGTATTGCGGCAGCCCCGGCCGCACCGCGTGGCCCGAGCCGCGGGCGATCTCGACCGCGATGTTCGCGGCGAGGAAGTCGGCGTCGGTCGGCGTGAAGCCGAGCGAGCGGAGCAGCGGAGCGAGGCCCTTCTCGAACGCCGCCTCGTCGGGGAACCGCTCGCGCACCGCGCGGTTCATCTCCTCCGCCGGCTTCGGCGGCACGAACTCGTCGAGGTAGACGTCGAAACTCTCGAGCGGGCGGCCGAGCCGCGTCCGTAGGAACGCCGCGAGGTCGCCGCGGACCGGCGAGGACAGCAGCGAGACGAGAAGGCGTTCGATCTCGGCCTCGGGAATCTCCCGCTGCTCGTCGCACTTGCGGCGGATCGCGGTCGGGTATTCCGGCCAGTGGCGGTCGACGGTGAAGGCGAGGTCGCGCTGCTCGATCCATCGCTCGTACCGCGCGAGCCCGACCGTCTCGCCGGCGGATTTCCCGCCGATCGTGTTACGGGCCGCATCCCAGTCGCCTTCGCCGCGTCGCTCCATGATCTCGGCCGGGATCGAGCCGTCGATGTGCCGGGCCATGACCCACGCGAGGGCCCGCTGCCGCCGCAGGCCGTCGGGCTCGCCGTAGCCGGCCTTGATCTCCTCGCGCACCAGCCAGTGGGCCAGGAGCGACCGGTCCGGACCCCAATGCCGCGCGCCGCGATCGTCGATGAGCCGGCCGACCGGCACGTGGAACTTCGCGACCCACTGGCTCGCCCGGTGCGAGACCGCGCGGGCGAGGTCGTTCACCTCGATGGGCATCCGCGGCGTGAACCCGCGGCAGATGCGGGCGGCTGCCCACGTCGCCGCGTCCCACGACGGTCCGTCGGAGAGCATCGTCGCGAGCGAAGGCCGGTCGAGGTTGAGCACCGCGACGAAGCCGAGCTTCTGCCGCCACGCCTGTTCGGAGAGGTCGGGGGCCGGATCGAACGTCGCGAGGCAATCGTCGATCGCGGGCAGCTCCTCGTCCTTGCGGTCGTTGAAGACCCGCAGGTTCCGCCGCATCTCGTAGAGGTGCCCTCGCACCTGCTCGAGCCCGAACTCAAGGCGATCGAGCAGCATCGGCAGCTTCGCCCGCGGCACGAACGACGCGACGCAGAACGAGCGGAACGCCTCGGCGTCGCCGTCGCGGGCGATCCATCGCTCGGCGACCCGCCGCACGCCCGCCTCGGCGCGGGCCCGTTCGGCCTCGCCGTGCCTCTCGACGATCGCCGCGATCGCGGCGTCAACCGGCAGCTGGACGGGTAGGGGGGCGTTCGGGGATGCGTCCGCACCGGAAACCGATCGATCGTGGGCGAGGGTGGTCACGGGGGCGATGGTACCGGGCGCGGTCGATAGACTTCCGCCCGCGATGCCCGCCCTTCGCCGAATCCTCGCTCCGCTGGCCGCCTTGGTCGCCCTCACCGGCTGCGCCCTGCAGGCCCGGGAGAACTTCTACGCGGTCCGCCCCGGCATGACGACCGCCGAGGTCGAGGAACTGCTCGGGAAACCCAGCTCGCGCTGGCCGACCGACGACGGCGGCACGCGGCTCCAGTGGGGCGACAACCTCTCGTCGCTTGCGACCGACGCGGTCTTCGCCGACGCCGAGCCCGAGCACGTCTGGATCGTCTGGCTCGACGAGCGGGGGCAGGTGGTCCGGAAGCGCGAGGCCGACTACGCGTCGCGGCGGTGAGGCGGGTTTCCGGCCCGGTTTCCGGCCCGGTTTCCGGATCGCTTTCTGGATCGCTTTCCGGGGGGAACTCCTTGCCCTGCGGCGTTGGCCGGGCGACACTCCACCGGTGCGGCCGCTGGCCTTGATT
>JBEIUL010000228.1:0-4686 GCA_040374395.1 Phycisphaeraceae bacterium | reverse complement strand
GATGCGTCGCGGGCGACGGTCGAGGTGCACGTCGAGGTCGATCGCGTCGACGCGGACGTCGCCCTGCACGCGACGGTCGCGATCATCGCGGTGGACGGCCGTCGCTTCGATGCCCGCATCGAGTTCGCCGGCGACGTCGCCGTCGCACGCATCGAGATCCCGAGCCCCGATCGCTGGTGGCCACGAGGCTTCGGCGGGCAGCCGCTGCACGACGTCGCGGTCGAGCTGGTATCCGGTGGCGCGACGCTCGACGCGTGGCGAGGGCGCATCGGGTTGCGGAGCGTCGAGCTCGACACCGCGCCGGACCGCTTCGGCGAGGGCTTCACGATCCGCGTGAACGGGAAGCCGGTGGTCGTCCGCGGCGCGAACTGGATTCCCGAGGGCCTGTTCCCGGTCCGGCCGCGGCCTGGCGTGATGGCCCGCCTCGTCCGCCTCGCCGCCGACGCGAACCTGAACCTGCTGCGGGTCTGGGGCGGAGGCCGGTACGAGTCCGAGGCATTTCTTTCCGCCTGCGACGAGCTCGGGATCCTCGTCTGGCAGGACTTCATGTTCGCCTGCGCGACCTATCCCGAGGAACCGCCCTACGAACGCCTCGTCGACGCCGAGGCCCGCCACCAGCTGGCGCGGCATTCGCCGCACCCGTCGGTCGTCCTCTGGTGCGGCGGGAACGAGGACATCCTCGCGTGGTTCTCGTGGGGCTTCCGCGAGCGATTGCGGCCGGGACAGTCGTGGGGTCGACGCTTCTGGCTCGAGACGCTGCCGCTGGCATGCCGCGAGGTCGATCCCACGCGGCCGTACTGGCCCGAGAGCCCTTGGTCGGGCTCGCTCGAGATCCATCCGAACGATCCCGACCGCGGCGATCGGCACACCTGGGACCTCAAGCTCGAGGAGTTCGCGAATCTCGTCCCGCGCTTCTGCAGCGAGTTCGGCCAGCAAAGCCCGCCGACGCTCGCGTCGATCCGCGAGGCGCTGCCGGAACCCGCCTGCACGATCGGATCGCCCGCGCTCGCCCTCCGCCAGCGGGCCTGGGGCGGCGACGACGTGCAGTACGTGCCGACGCTCGCGGCGCGGTTCGGCGAGCTGCGCGACCTCGACGAGTGGATCTTCGCGGCGCAGCTCCTGCAGGCCCGGCACTACGCGTTCGCGTTGCACTGGCTGCGGGCCAACGCCCCGCGTTGCATGGGCACGGTGTTCTGGCAGTGGAACGACGTCTGGACGGGCCACTCGTGGAGCGTGCTCGACGCCCGCCTGCGGCCGAAGCCGGCGTACTTCGCGGTACGGCGGGCCGCGGCGGCGCGGGCCCTCGCGATCGTGCCGGTGGCCGCCGGTGCGGGGCGGCGCCGCGTGATGCTCGTCGAGGCGGCCGGGGAGGTCGATGCGGCGCCGCCGGAGTTCGTGCGGATTCGCGCGGCCGGCGAGGGCGGCCGGATCGACGAGGTCGGCGAGTTCCCGCTCGTACGCGAGAGCGACTGGTGCCTCGCCGCCGACCTGCCCGATCCGGTCGCGACGCCCGAGGCCCTGGGAACGCGGCTGCTCATCGCCGACGCGCGGGCCTTCCGCGCGACGTGGCTCGCGATGCCGGACGCGCTGCGCCGCGACCCCGAACCGCGATTCTCGCTGCGGGTCGACGGCCCCGCCGTCACGATCGAGGCCGAGTCGACGCTCCGCGACCTCTGCCTGCTCGCCGAACTCGCCGATCCGGCGAGCATCGCGGGCGACGGGATGCTGACGCTTCTGCCGGGCGAGCGGGCGACGATCGAGTGCACCGGCGGGACCGTGTCACCGGCGTCGCTCCGCGCGGCCGTGCGGTGCGCAAACACGCTCTCGGGTCGCGGTTCCGCCTGAGGCAAGAAAAAGTTCCTGCATTCCGGGAACGCGCTGCGGGCGCGGTACGGTCGCGACGTGCGGCGAGGATGCCGCGCGAGGAGGGATCGATGCGGATGGATTTCGCGGACGTGCAGGCGATGAAGCGAAAGGTGCGTGACCAGGAGATCGACCGGCTCCAATGCGAGGCGCAGGAGCGGGGCGAGATCACCGACCGGATGTTCTGGACGATGGTCTACGACTTCGAGCGGGCCCCGTGGACCACGAACCGGCGGCAGCTGGCCGAGCTCGGGGTCGAGGTGTCCGCACTCGACGACCTCGTCCCGGACGAGGTGCCGGAGCGGCTACGCCTGGTGATCGAGGCGCTGGGGCGGCTCAACGTCTTCCTGCTGCATACCGACCATCTCGGAGACGTCGAGCTCTACCGGAGGCTCAGCGAGGAGATCCTCGACGAGGAGATCCGCGACATCCCGGTCTGCCCCGGGGTGCGGGAGTACATCGACCTCATCGGCTCCGGCGCCGAGGCCGAGGAGGAGATCTTCCTCCGGCACTACGCGAGCGAGGTCGAGCGGGAGGCCCATCGTCGCGAGCACGGTTCGGTGCCGCGACACGAGCCGCCGCCGTTCGATCGCGATCGCCACCTGCCGAGGCCCGAAGACGGGCGACTTCCGGGTGCGTTCCCCCGGGTGGCATGAGCCTCACGCGGTCGGGGCCTCGGACCGCTTCGCTCCTGCGAGCTTGCCCCGGATGTTCCCGAACGTCCGCAGCCACTTGACCCGCGAACGGGGGGCACGGCCGTGCTGCTTCCGCGACTGGAGGAACCAATGGAGGCCGAGGAAGAACGCGACGATCAACGCCGCCGCGATCACGATCCAGACGACCAGTTCGGTGGTGCTCTCGGTCTTGCCGATGCCGATGGCGGCGACGTAGCCGATCGCGGCCTGCAGCGGGACGGTGACCAGCGCGCATCCCAGCTCGACCGGCAGGAACTTGTACCACGGCATGTGGAGGATCCCCGCCATCGTCACGACCGGCGTGCGGGTTCCCGGGATGAAGCGGGCGAGCGCCACCACCGCCACGCCTCGCTCCTCCATCTGGTGCTTCGCCTCGAGCAGCCGGCGCGGGTGCACCAGCCGCTTGAACCAGCGGCTGTGCACGAGCCGCGTGCCCCAGCGCCGGCAGATCGCGACCCAGAGGATGTCACCGACCGCGAGGCCGAGCCAGGCCGCGACCAGGCTCTCGAGCAGCGGGATGTCGCCGCGGGCTGCGAGGAACCCGGCGGGGATCAGGATCAGGTCCTCGGAGAGATGCAGGCCGACGCCCGACACCACGAAGAGGATGAAGATGATCCACGGGCCGTGGTCCGACATCAGGTGTCCGAGGCGGCCGTCGGCGAGGCGGGAGGCGGCGTTGACGGAAGGGTTCGCGTCCTGCTCCGTCGACGGGATCGGCTCGACCTCCGAGGCGTTCGGGGGCGAGGTCGCATCCTGGGTTGCCCATGCGCGCGATCCCGGCTCCAGGGCGAGCGAGAGCAGCAAGGCGAGCAAGGATGCGACGAGGAGTCGTCTCAAGGAGTTTCCCTGCGAGGGCGGTTCGGGAGTGTAGCGGTCCCGCCTCGTCCGTTTCCTCTCCCGACGTTCCGCACGTCGGGCCCTGGCGACGATCCGGCGCCGAACGGGCGGTCGCCGCCGCGGTCAGGACACGAGACCCTCGAGCCCGGCCAGCCCGATCGGTTCGCGGGCAAAGAAGGGCTCGGCGGCGGCGGTCCCGATGCGACTGCCGAAGAACCGATCGGCCGCCGCGATCCACTCCGGAACGCCACGGTTCCCGGGGTTGTCGACGAACTGGCTTCGGTAGGCCAGGATCGCCTCCTGCTTGCGGGCGGCGAACCCGGCGGTGTCGATCAGGAAACTCGGTTGCGGGACGGTCCGCAGGTGGGTGCACCAGTAGTGGAAGAGCCACTTCGGATAGCGGGGCTCGCCCGGCAGGTCGATCCGGGTGAGTTTCGCGTCGAATCGTGCGTCCTCGACGATCCTGGTCACCGCGCGATGGTCCGGATGGGCGTCCTCGGGGTGCGGTACGAAGATGACATCGATCCGCTCGGTCCTGAGGATGCCCGCGACCCGGTGTCGGGCGGCGATCGAGGCCTCGACGCGACGGTTGGGAAGGTCGAGGGGGATCCGCCGGGCGCCGAGGATCCGCGCCGCTTCGGCCGCTTCGCGGAACCGCATTTCGGGCGAGCCGAACGGGGTCGGCTCGCCATCGGTCATGTCGAGCAGCACGACCTGGTGACCGTGCGACGCGAGTCGGGCGATCGTGCCACCCATGCCCAATTCCTGGTCATCCGGATGGGGACCGACAACGAGGACGTTCATCGACCGAACCTCCCGGAGCCTGACTCCGGCCTGTGGACCGTTTGGGCGCCGGCGGTCCGGCGTGAGACCCCCCACGATACGAAAGTGCGGGGCGATTCGCGCCGAACCGTCGTCACGGGCGACCTCGCGGGCTCTTCGATGTCGCGTCCTCCTCGGGAAGGTCGGGAAGCGCGGGCAGGGGCGAGCCGGCGTCCTCGCCGAGGCCGGCCAGCACCCGGGCGGCCAGTGCCGAGATCGAGGCGTGCAGGGTCACGGCCTCCGCGGTACGACCGTCGCGACGCAGTTCCTCCAGCTCACGGACGCCCCGCGCGATTGCCGAGAGGTCCGCCCGGAATGCCAGCCCGAACGCATCGGGCTCCGGCGGCTCGCGAGTCGCGGCGAGGAGTCCGAGGGGGGGATCGGGTCGGTCATCGAGCCAAGGGGAGAGTCGCGATCGCAACGCACCCGCCAGCAGGCTGATGGGAAGGTCGCGCTCGATCGCGGCGAG
>JBEIUL010000152.1:0-6085 GCA_040374395.1 Phycisphaeraceae bacterium | reverse complement strand
GTAGCCCTTCATCACGTTCGGGCCCTTGATGCGGATCTCGCCGTCCGCGCCGGCGGGAACCGGCGTGCCGTCGGGAGCGACGATCTTCTCGTCGATCCCGGGCAGCGGCTTGCCGACCGAGCCCGGGCGGAACTCCTCGGGACGACACCAGTTCGTGACCGGGGCGGTCTCGGTCAGGCCGTAGCCCTCGGAGATGCGGACGCCGAACTTGGCGTGGAACTCGTCGCTCAGCGTCCGCGGCAGCGGCTCGCCGCCCGAGACCGCGAACCGTAGGCTCGAGAGGTCGTCCGGGCCGCCGCTCTTGAGGGCCGCGAGCGCCCCGTACATGGACGGGATCGCGACGAACGTCGTGGGCCGGTGGGCGCGGGCGAGCTCGAGCAGCCGCCGCGGGGCGAAGCGAGCGGTGTAGATCGCACGCCCGCCGACCGCGAGCGGAAGGAGCGTGAGAACGGTCAGGCCGAAGGAGTGGAACTGCGGCAGGACGCCCAGCACCGAGTCGGCCGAACCGAACCCGACCCATTCCCGGCACTGGCCGACGTTCGCGGCGAGGTTCGCGGCCGTCAGCATGACCCCCTTGGGCCGGCCGCTCGTGCCCGACGTGTAGAGGATCGTCCCGAGGTCTTCCTCGCCGAGCGGGCTCGAGAACCGCGGGCGCGGGATGCCGCGGAAGCTCATCCGGTCCATCCGGATCGCGGTGATGCCCTCCGGCAGTCCGCCGACGAAATCAAGCATCGGGCCGACGGTGATCACCGCGTCGCAACCGCTGTCGGCGAGGACGTACGCGAGGTCGTCCTTCGAGAGCAGGTAGTTGAGCGGGATCGGCGTCCGGCCGAGGCCCCACGCGGCGAGGACCGCGACCGGGAAGAGCCCGGAGGTCGGCAGCATGATCCCGATCCGGCCGGCGCTGGACCGGCGGGCGACTTCGGTCGCGAGGTGCCACGACGCGACGAGCACCTCGTAGGCCTTCCACGTCCGCTGGTCGTCGACGATGACCGGACGGAAGGGATGGAACAGGAGCTGCCGTCGGATCGTCGCGTCGAGTCGCATCGGGGTGGTCCGGCCGTGACCGGCGGACCGATAGCATACGACCCTCGACCGTTCGCCCCGACGGACTCTCCCCGAATGCCCTCCCGAGCTCCCGCCCGATCGATCACCCGATCGATCGCCCAGAACACCCTGTTCGCGATCGCCCTGCTTGCGTTCGCCCTGCTTGCGTTCGCCCTGCTCCCCGCGTGTGCGACCGGGCCTTCGGCCACGGCGTCGCTCGACCGTGCCATCGCCGACTACGACGCGGGGCGGTTTACGGCGGCGTTCACCGAGGCCGAACGGGCCGCAAGCCGCGGCAACGACTCGCTCGCTCGCGACGAGGCGGCGTACCTCGCGGGCCTCAGCGCCTACCGTCTCGGCCGCGATGTGGACGCCCGTCGTTGGCTCACGGCGAGCTCAACCAGCGCCGACGCCTGGCTTGCGGGGCAATCGCTGGTGACGCTCGGAAGCGTCGAGTCGCGGGGCGGCGACGATCGCGCGGCGGCGCGGGCCTTCGTGCGGGCGGCCGAGCGGCTGCCCGATCCGGACGAGGCGGCCCGAGCCCGGGCCGCGGCGGGTTGGGCCTATCGAGAGCTCGGCGACGAGGCCAACGCAAAGGACCAGTTCGCGCTTGCGAAGGTTCCTGCGGTCGGACCTTCGACGGTGGCATCGCCGCCGCGGACCCCGCTGCCGGCGTCGGGCACACCGCCGCTCGTCGAGCGTCCGTCGACTCCGCCCCCGCCGACCGGCGCGTTCACCATCCAGGCCGGCGCGTTCCGCGACGCCGACCGAGCCCGGTCCCGAGCGGCCGAGCTGGCGGCACGGGCCCGCGAGCTCGGGCTCGGTTCCCCCGCCGTCCGCAGCAAGCGATCGGCCGCGGGAGCCGAGATGTGGGTCGTGCAGGTCGGTCGTTTCGCCGACCGTGCCTCCGCCGAGAAGGTCAAGGCCAAGCTCGGCGCGGTGAACCTCTCGGTCGAGCGGGTCACCGCCGGCGGCTGAGCGGCCTCAGTCGCGGTTGATCAGGAAGAGCGACGCCTTCTCGAAGTACTCGCGCATCAGCGCCCGCTCGGGCTCGGGGATCGCCGCGTCCTCGAGGGCGCCCAGCATGTGCTCCATCCAGGCGTTGCGGGCGTCGAGATCGATCGCGTACGGGGCGTGACGCATGCGGAGCCGGGGATGCCCCTTCCGCTGCGAATACGCCTGCGGCCCGCCGAAATACTGGATGAGGAATTCCGCCTGGTTCCGGATCGGCTCGTCGAGGTTGTCCGGGAACATCGCCCGGATCCGCGGATCGCGGTCGACGCGGGCGTAGAACGCCCGGGCGATCCGCCAGAACGGGTCGTCGCCACCGAGGCGGGCATGGATGGTCTCGGCACCGGGAATCACGGGAAACCTCGCGCGATCGCGCGACCCGCATGCTACCGTGGGCGACCGACCGCGCTTGAGGAACCACGCATGTCCAGCGCCGCGATTCGATCGTTCGCCTTGGTCTTCGTCGCCTCGGCCTCGCTCGCCGCGTCGCCGCCGCCGGCGCCGCTGCCCTCGGAAGGTGCGGTTGCCCCGATGGTCGGCGCCGACGTCGCCGCGGGCGAGGCGTCGCGTCCCCAGCAGCCTGCCCCCGGGACTACCACCGGAACTACCACCGGGACCGGCCCCGAGACCGGCCCCGAGACTGGCCAAGGCCCCGCACAGGTATCCGTGCCCCGCAATGCCTCGGAACGCGAGGCGATCCGCCTGCGGCAGCTCCGTCGCGAGCATTTCGGCTCGGTGCGGGTGCCGGAACTTCGCGCGAAGGGCCTCGCGGCACTCGCCGAGTTCGGCGACGCGAACTCGATCGAGCTGCTCTACACGATGCTGCGGAAGGAGAAGCCCGACGTCCGCGACGCGATGCTCGACCGGATCGACTCGTTCGGCGCGAAGGGCCAGGCGGCCCTCACGTGGATCGCCATCGAGGATCCCGACGCGGCGATGCGGGCCGCGGCGACCGAGCGGATCGACCGGCCCGCGACGCCGGCGACGCTTGGGGTGCTGGACCTCGCGCTTCGGCAGAACGCCCACGCGACGGTGAACCGGGCCGGCGGGCTCGCGGGCACGCTCAACGCCCTGCCCGCGATTCCCCTGCTGATCTTCGCGCAGGTCGCCTCGGACGAGGTCGAGAATCAGGGCGACCTCGCGTGGATCGCGATGGGCACGCAGCGGAGTTACGTCAGCAACGTCCAGCCGGTGCTCGGCGCCGGTTCCGGCGCGTTTACGCCGATCGTGAGCACGATCCTCGAGGGGTTCGTGCTGCGGGTGACCGACGCCGTCGCGGTGACCTATCGCGCCGACGCCCACAACTCACTCGTCGCGATGACCACCGCCGACTGGGGCAAGCCGACCGGTCACCTCGGCTACGACCCGAAGGCGTGGTGGGCCTGGTACAACGACGAGTACGTTCCCTTCAAGCGGGCCCAGGCGGCCGAGGCCGCCGCCCGGGAGAAGGCCGAACAGGCCGCGAAGGGCAGCGAGGGCGATCCGCTCGAGTGAATGCCTCACGCCTCCGCGTCGAGTTCCATCACCGCGTCGGCGAGCCGAAGGTACTGCTCGGGCCGGTTGTAGGCCTGGGCCGAGACCCGCACCATCTTGCGTCCCCGCCAGTCGATGATGGGCACCTCGATGTCGCGCCGGACCGAAATTTCCGCCTGGATTCGGTCGGCCGGCGTCGCCGATGCAGCGAGCCGCGCCGGCAGCGGAACGGTCGCGAGCGAGCCGAGCCATGACCCGTCACGCGGGCTCAGGCCCTCGCTTCCGAACCGGTCGAGCAGCATCGCGTGGGCCCAGCGGGCGAGGTCGCGGTTGTGGGCCCGCAGCGCCGGCCAGCCGAAGCGGCGGTCGAGCCAGGCGATCGCGTCGGCGGCGGTCATCCACGGCGTGAGGTCGCGGGTGCCCTGCCAGTCGAACTCGCGGGTGTAGCCCTCGTCGAGGTGGTGGCTCACGACGGCCGGATGGGTGGCGGCGCGTCGCTCGGCGCAGGTCCAGAGGAACGCGCAACCCTTCGGGGCGCAGCACCACTTGTGGAGGTTCCCCGTGTACCAGTCGGCACCGAGGGCGTCGATCTTGAGGTCGAGCATGCCGGGGCCGTGGGCCCCGTCGACGAGGACCGCGACCCCGCGCCGGCGGGCCTCGCGCACGACCTCGACCGCCGGGAACACCAGCCCGGTCGGCGAGGTGATGTGGTCGATGATGAGCAGCCGGGTCCGCGGGCCGATCGCCGCGACGACGCGATCCACGAGCTCGCCCGCGTCGTCGAACGGCGGATCGAGGTCGACGATCCGTACCACGGCCCCGGTCCGCCTCGCCTTCACCTTCATCGCCTGGTGGACCGCGTTGTAGACGTGGCTCGTCGTGAGCAGCTCGTCGCCCCCTCCGCACTCGAACGACGAGAGCACCGCATTCACGCCCTCGGTCGCGTTCGTCACGAAGCCGAGACCCTCGGGATCGGCCCCGAGGAACGCGCTGACCGCGGCCCTCGCCGGGGCGAGCAGCTCGCGGTGGCGGCGGCCGAGCCACTCGATCGGCCGGCTCTCGATGAGCCGCCGGTGAGCCTGCTGGGCCTCGGCGACCTCGAGCGGCACGCTGCCGAACGACCCGTGATTCAGGAAGGTGCACGCCGGATCGAGCGGCCAGAGGCGAGCGAGGTCGGGGCCGAGGGCGGCGGGCGGCGCGTGCATCCCCGCACGGTACCGCCGCCCGCCGCGTCGTGCCGCCTCGAAGACTCATCGCCGCCGCTTCCGGATCGAGAGGAGCGTTCCCGCCGCGGCCAGCAGGACCGCCGAGGGAGCGGGCGCGCCTCCCGCCGGGGTTTCCGACGAGATGAACTCGAAGCTGTCCTTGATGAAGAACGCCCGGCTCTGCGGCTGGGGGGCGTTCGAGAAGAGGACGCCGGTGTAGGTGTCGCCCGCGGCCAGCGACAGGGCGCTCGGCGCGAAGAAGTCGATGAACGTGTAGTCGGCGAATCCCACCTCGGCGGCGGTCCGGGTCACGCTCATCAGGGCCGTGTAGGTGCTGTCGAGGTAGTCCTGGTAGGTCCCGGCGAAGAAGAGGAAGGTCACGGTGTCGACGGTCTGTGGACCGGACTTCATCTTGAAGCGGCCGCCGATGAAGTTGGTCAGGGCCGTCGCCGGCGACACCGACCAGTGCTGCGTGTGGAGGATGTCGACCTGGACCTGCGCCCCGGTCTGGCCGGTGTAGAAGTACGAGTAACTCGGACCGGCGAAAGCCGATCCGGCCGACGCAAAGGCCACCGCGCACAGGGCAACAAGCGTCTTCCGCCTTCGAAGAGCATGCGTCACGAGTCCCCCCATTTCGCAGGACGGGAACTCCGCGGGCATCGAGGGACGAACGTCGCCCCGGACGATGCCGGAAGCGGGAACTCACCACCGGCCGTTCATCGTTGCGGCCGGAATCCGAGAGTCGAGCGGTTGGCGACCGATCGCGACATCAACACGCGGATCGCCGCGGGGAAAGCGACGCGGGACGTCACAGGACGCCGCAGGACAACTGGTGTCGACGGGTATCGACGGACGGCGATCAGCGACGGCCGAGATGGTCGCCGAGCAAACGGACGTGCGTCCGGACGAGATCGGGATCGGCCGCGGGCAGCTCGCCGCGCTCGACCGCCCGGTAGACGTCGGCGAGCTTCCATGCGGCGAGATCCGGGCGATCGGCGTATCGGGGAACGAGGTGCACGTGCAGGTGCGGGGCGCCCTCGCCGAAGGCGATCGCGTAGACCTTCGGGGCGCCGGTCACCGCCTTGATGGCCTGCGAAACGCGACGCATCGCGGGTCCGAACGCCGCGGCTTCCGCGTCGGAGAGGTCGGCGGGGCCGCCGAGGTGCCGACGGGAGACGAGCATGAACCAGCCCGCAAGCGGCGTCGGCAGCATGTGGTGCCGAACGATCCAGTGGTCGTCTTCCCAGGCGACGAGGTCGGGCGAACGTCGCGCGGGGTGTTCGAAGCCGCACACGGCGCACCCGTCGGAGGGCGTTCCGGCGATCCCGCTCACTTGGTGCCTTTCGGGC
>JBEIUL010000346.1:0-3298 GCA_040374395.1 Phycisphaeraceae bacterium | reverse complement strand
GTCGATCCGCGTCGCGATCGACTGCGAGTACGACTCGCTTTCGGGGAGCGAGGTCTCGGAGTCGATCTCCGCCGCAATCGCCTCGCATTCGGCGATGCACGCGTCGATGGCCGCGCCGTGCCGCGCCACGATCTCGCGATGACGCTCGAACGACTCGCCCCGAAGCTCACCGCGGAAGACGATGGTCGCGACGTCGACGGTGGCGAATCGCGGTCCTCGGGCAACAGCGGCGGGCGGGCCGTTCGATTCGGCCGCGGGCGGCGCGAGCGAAGCGAATGCGTCAGTCGCGGACGCGCCGATCAGCCAGCCTCCGGGCAAGCCGATCGAGAGGACGACGAGAACGGGCCATTCGCGAACCGGTCGGGTCATGGGCAAGGGCCACCTCCGTGTGGCGTCGGTTTCATGGCCCCTCGCCGTCCCATCCGTGGGGCGAGCGGTACGGGGCCGGGGCGGGAAGCAAACCATGAAATTGGCTTTGATGAGAATCCACCGGTCGTGCACGGCACGGCGCCGGGGCCCCCGCCGTTCCGGACGTTCCTTCACGCCTGACGGCTCGGTCCCGAAGACCGAAGCGGACCAGGGCGAAGTCCTCCCCGACCTCTCCGCTCGGCATCGACCTCGCGAATTCTTGTCGATCCCCGTCCACCCGATGTCAGGTTTGCCCGGCAGGAGGGTGATCGCGGGTCGCCCGGACGGACGGGTGACGCCGTCCAGTTCCATCGAAAGGGAACCGCTTGACCGAATCGACCCTCAACGTCCCCGAGACCGAGACCCCCGCATCCCGACCGGCCACTCCGACGCCGCCCGCCCTCGCGGCGAAGCCACGGCGACCGAGGACGGCCTGCCCCCGAGGCATCTTCGGACCGTTCGAGCTGACCGACGGCATCGCGGTCGGGCAGGGACCGCGGCTTTGGATCCGCAAGGACCTCCGCCGCGACCTGCTCGACATCGAGCGGGCGGCGGCGCTGCTCGACGACCGGCAGATCTCGGATGAACTGGGGCGGCTCTTCCCCGACTCGGAGGCACCGATCAAGGCGCTCCTGGCCCGGCGGTCGGGCATGGACTTCCTGCTCGCCCTCGACGGCATCGAGATCTGGACGCCAGCGGCATCGAGAACCGGACCGCGGGCGCGGGCGTGGATCCGATTCCGCGAGGGAGAGGATGCCGACACGAACCTGCTCATCGCACGGACCTGGTCGTCGCTCCTGATGGCCGCGTGGCGTGAACGGAGGATGGATGCGACGGCGGCCGGGCTCCGCTCGCCCGAGGCACCGTTCCTGCCCGCGCGGATCGAACGCGATGACGGCAAGCCCGCCAAGACGCTGCTCGTGAGGGAAGGCGCCTCGTGGGGCAGCCTGGTCTACTCGACGCCCTCGAAAGCGAGGGAGATCCACCGCATCAACAAGGCGATCTCGAAGTCGAACACCTGGGAGGAGTTCAAGCGCCGCATGCCACGGGACGAGTACCTCGATTTGCTGCCGGAGATCATGCGGCGCCTCGAGGAGGAGGGCGAGCTCCACTGGGACGAGGACGCGGGCGAATCCATGCCCACCGAGCCGACCGGACGATTCAAGGACGACATGGTCCCGGGCTACGCGGACGGCGACTATCCACGCTGGCTGCAGACCACCATGCACCACGACCTCCCCGACGACATCGTCCGCGACTTCGGCACCTGGGAGGACACCGAGTTCAACGGCGATTTCCTCGAGATCAAGGTCGCCGACCGTCTCGCGGTCGGGCGACGTCTCGCCGCCCAGGGCATCCGAGTCCTCGACGGGTCCCGGCTCAGCTTCCACTGAGCCGCCGCGAACGGCCTGCGGAAGCCTCACGTCCTGCAGCGGGAACGGCAGGGCCCTTCATCCGGTCCGAATCCGTTCCCGCCGCGGGACGATTCCACGTGCATGGAGACCGCCCCGCACGCCGTGGCCACCGGACCGACCGCCCGCTCCCCAGGATGGATGCGCCGCTGGCTCGTCGCCGCGGGGCTCTACAACGTCGCATGGGGGGCGTTCGTCGTCCTGCTTCCCGACGCGCTCTTCCGAGTCGTCGGCATGGAGCCCCTCGCCGGACCGGGCCGGGGCATCTGGCAATGCCTCGGCATGGTGATCGGGGTGTACGGCATCGGCTATCTCTGCGCGAGCCGCGATCCGGTGCGGCACTGGCCGATCGTCCTCGTCGGCCTCCTCGGCAAGCTCTTCGGCCCGATCGGCTTCGTGTGGACGGCGTCGCGCGGCGAGATCCCGTGGAGCTTCGGGATGACGATCCTCACGAACGACCTCGTGTGGTGGGTTCCGTTCGGGATCATGCTTCGCGAGGGCTTGAAGGCCGAAGGGCGCGGCGACTGAGCCCGGTCACGGCTCGATCCACGAGCCCCCCTCGCCGATCGCGAACCTCGCCCTCCGGTGCCCCGCCGCCCGCAGCCAGAGCCAGTCGATCTCGACGGCCTTCGTGAGCACCACCGCGAAGTGATCGCGGCCGGGCGCGTCCTCGCCGGCGACGGGTGAGCGGTCGAGAAGATGCTCGGGAAGGTTGGCGCTCGGGCCGTCGCACGGATCGCCCGGCGCCCGCGGGGCGAGGTAGCAGCGGCGGGCGGAGAGCGTCGACGCGGACCACCGCTCGAGGGCCAGCGGGTCGTTGTCGGCGGCGCGATGGATCGTGGCGACGGCGGAGATGCGGAGCTGCACGCGTTCGCGCGGGTCGTACAAATGCCACGCGACGCGGGAATTCGCGGCGATCTCGGCGACCTTCGGCGAGCGGACGTCGGTGTGGCAGGCGATGGCGTGCGTGACGGGATCGACCGCGCGAAGGACCACGGTGCGAACCTGCGGCGAGCCGTCAAGGCCAATCGTCGCGACGGTCGGGAGATGCCACGGGTGGTCGCGGTCACGGACGGCGGCGGCGAGGCCGGACCAGATGGTGGCGAGGACCGAGTCGAGGGTCGGTTCGGGGGTAGGCTCGGGGGCGTCGGACATCGCGAGGGGAAGCGTAGTGGAAGGCGGCTGGCGCGATGCGGGCTCGGGTGAGTGGTCGCGACGGGGCATGGCCCCGTCGTTCCGCGCCGGCGTGTCGTCCGGCCGGGGCGAGTTCCGGATCAGCCTTCCCGCCGTTCCCGCGCCAGCCTCGCCTTCACCCGCAGCGTGTTCCCCACGACCGACAGGTCGCTCAGGGCCATCGCACCGGCCGCGATGAGCGGACCGTGCTTGCCGAGGAGGCCGAAGGCGGCGGCCGGGATCGCGATCGAGTTGTAGACGAAGGCGAGGAAGAGATTCTGCCGCACCGCCCGCAGCGTCGCGCG
>JBEIUL010000484.1:0-2116 GCA_040374395.1 Phycisphaeraceae bacterium | reverse complement strand
GTCCTCGCCGCCGGCCCGCGGGAAGCTCTCGTCGAAGCCGCCGATCGACAGGCAGCGATCGCGCCGGCAGAGGATGGTGTTGCTCGCGAGGAAGAAGGCGTTCGCGGGATCGGCGTTGAAGTGCTCGTAGACGAAGTCGACGATGAGCTGGCTCGTCGATGGGAAGAGCTCGTCCGGAAGCCCGTTCAGCGTGGTTCCGCCGACGAGGGCGTCGGGGCGGTCGCGGGCGGCTTGCACGAGCGTCTCGAGCCACGCGGGTTCGGGTCGGCAGTCGTCGTCGGTGAAGGCGAGGAACTCGCCGCGGGCCTCGCGGGCGCCGCGGTTGCGGGCGGCGGCGGGGCCGGCGTTTGACTGGCGGATGATCCGCAGGTTCGGCGGGCGGATCGCGTCGCCGAGCGAGGCCTCGAGCGGCTCTGGGCTGCCGTCGTCGACCACCACGACCTCCCACGGGTCGGCGATCGTCTGGGCGGCGAGCGCCGTGAGGCAGGCCCGCAACGGCTCCGGCCGACGGTACGCGGGGATCAGCACGCTGACGGCGAGGCCGCTCATGCCGGCACCTCGTGGGTGGGGGCGGAGACGATCGAGCGGTCGGAACCGAGCGCCCGCCCCAGCCGGTCGGCGAGCGTCGCGACATCTCCGGGCGGGACGGTCCAGCCCGTCACGCCGTCGTCGACGATCTCGGAGAGCCCGCCCGCTCCGCTGACGATCGCGGTGACGCCCTGCATCTGCGCGTCGGCGAAGAGCGGATCGGCTCGCTCGCTCGCGTCGGAGGTGAGCACCCGCACCTCGTGCCCGCGCGATCGCAGCGCATCGCGGAGGGAGAGGACGATCACCTCCGCGCGGCCCGCCATCGTGCCGTAGTCGTTGACGAGCAGGATTCGCATCAGGCGGGGGCTTCCTCGGATCGATCGATCGGGTCGGTGAACCCGGGCGGGTTCGTTTCTTATCGGCCGAAAGCGTCGCCAGCCGAACGTCGCTGCATCGAAAGGCATCTCAATCGCCCGAGCGAGGGCGAGGCGAGGCGGCAGGACCGGAAACCTCTTCGCCGGATGCCTTCACCGAAAGCCTCATGCGAGCCGCCGGAACGATCCTCTTCCTCACCTCCTGCCCGCTTCCCTGGGGAGGTTCGGAGGAACTCTGGGCCGGGGCGGCCGGGGAGGGACGGATGGATGGTACCGGTGTGCCGGCAGCGCGATGGGTAGACCGGTACGGCCGTGCGGCGACACTCCGAAGCATGCTCCGCGCCAGGACGTTCGTGCCGTCGAGCGGTTCCGTCGCTACCTTTCGTCCCCATGTCCACCATCCTCCGCCTCCTCGCCCTCGTCACGCTGCTCGCCGGCGTCGGCTGCACCGCAGCCCCCGCGCCGAAGCGCGTCGCCATCGTGCTCACCAACCACGGCCAGCTCGGCGACACCGGCAAGCCGACCGGGTTCTACCTCTCCGAGGCGACGCACCCGCACGAGGTCTTCCACGCCGCCGGCTACGAGATCGACTTCCTCTCGCCGAAGGGCGGCCTCGCCCCGATGGACGGCGTCGATCGCAGCGACCCGATCAATGCCGCGTTCCTCGACGACCCCGCGCTGGTCGCCCGCACCCGCGAGACCGTCGCCATCGCCGCCGTCGATCCCGCCCGCTACGACGCGGTCTTTTTCGCGGGCGGGCACGGCACGATGTGGGACTTCCCGGATGACGCCAGCGTGCAGGAGCTGATTCGCGCCGTCTACGCACGAGGTGGCGTGGTGGCCGCGGTCTGCCACGGGCCGGCCGCGCTCGTGAACGCGAAGCTCGCCGACGGGACGTATCTCGTCGCGGGCAAGGAAGTCTCGTCGTTCACGGACGAGGAGGAAGCCGCGGTGCAGCTCGAGACGGTCGTGCCGTTCGCGCTCGAGTCGCGGCTGCGCGAGCGGGGGGCCCGCTTCGTCGAGGCCCCGAACTTCGCCCCGAAGGTCGCGGTGTCGGAACGGCTCGTCACGGGCCAGAACCCCGCGTCGGCGACGGGCGTGGCGGAGGCGACGGTGGGGTTGGTCGAGGGGCGGTGAGGCGGCAGCGGCAGGCGGCCGAACAACACGCCGGCGCGGAACGACGAGGCCATGCCTCGACGTCGCCTTCACGCGGG
>JBEIUL010000382.1:0-2908 GCA_040374395.1 Phycisphaeraceae bacterium | reverse complement strand
GTGGACCATCTCGCCGGCCTGCCCATCGGTGGGGAGGCCGGCACCGATCTCGGTCTGGATCTCACGCACCCGGAAGCGGGCGAAATTTAACTTGAGGAAGAGGATCCGCTCCTGGGCCCCGGTGAGGATGATCGAGCCTTGGGGCCGACCGACCCGGCTGGTGCGATCACGCTCGCGGACCCGCATCAGGTCATCCATGAGCGGGCGGTACCACGAGACATCGGGCCGCATGACCTCCGGAAGCTCGTTGTAGATTCGATGGGCGGCGTCCGGCCGGTGGAACTCCGGGCTGTCGATGAAGTCCATCGGCTCGGCCATGATCTCCTTGAGGATCCGCCGGTCGGCGTCGGACAGCGGCGGGGCATCGGATGGGGAGGCCGCGGTGGACCGCTTCCCCGCCTCGGGGGGAGCGGCCTTGCGGGTGGGAAGCGCATGGCGCTTCCGCATCCGGGCGAGCGGACTGTCCTGGGCGATCATGTCGAGCGGCTGACGCATCGGAAGCCTCCTCGGTCACGTCGGGTGGACGGGAAACGCCGGGGTGAAACCGGCGAGCCCGGTGTTACGTTCGCTCGCCCGACAGGTTCGGGTCCGAGCAGGGAATCAACCTGAAATGGAGATCTGAAAAGAGGACGCAAGTCCATTAATAACAAGTATTTGAGAGCGAAATCAAGGGTAGTCGGACAGCCCGAGAAGTGGATGCCGGCAACGATGACCGACGGTCGATCTCATTCCGTTCCCGGATTCTCGATTTCCAGATCGCTCACTCATGGCGGTCGCCGGGTTCGACCTGACAGGGTCGTCCGATTCAGCCCCGTTCATTCGGAGGCGAGGCTGCGCGCTTTCTACCGCATGAAAACGGGTCCGCTGCGTGCGGATGCGCCACTTCCCACGGAAGTGAGGAGACCACCGCCCGGTACGGCACGGGGTCATCAGAGGATCGCGGGGAGCGACCCGGTAAGACTTTGCCCAGGTTTACTCCGGCTTACCGGACGATGAGTCGTACACCCAAGTCTCGATCGCCCGGGTGAAGTTCAGGACCTCGCCGGGCCCGAAGAAGAGCTCGAGCTCCCGGGCCGCCGCCTCGGGGCTGTCGGAGCCGTGGATCAGGTTGAAAGAGTTCGAGACCCCGAAGTCGCCCCGGATGGTTCCGGCGGCAGCCTTCGAGCCGAACGTCGCACCCATCATGCCGCGGGCGATGCCGATCGCCCCGATGCCCCGAAGGGCGAGGACGAGGACCGGAGCCGAGGTCATGAAGCGGACGAGGCCCGGGTAGAAGGGCTTCGAAGCGTGATCCTTGTAGTGCCGGGCGGCGAGTTCGGGGCTGATCTGCATCAGCTTCGCCCCGACGACCTGGAGCCCCTTGTCTTCGAAGCGGCTGACGATCCGGCCCATGAGGCCCCGCTGGACGGCGTCGGGCTTGAGGATGATGAGGGTGGTTTCCATGGCGGGTGCTCCTGGGTGCTGGCCGCCGGGGGGCGGCGAGGGGCGGAAATCATAGCGGGAAAACCGCTGGACTTCCCGTCGCTGGACGTCCGATCCGTTAGGGTGCTGAGTCCGGTGCGGCCGGACTGCGGCCCCCGAGTCCCGAGAACGCCCCGCCCCACGGCCCGCCAAGGATGGCAAGGAAGAAAGAGATGGCCAACGCGACCGCCGCCCCGGCCGAGACCGAGCCCGCCCGCACCGGCAGCAAGCCCGCGGGGGGACGGAAGTCCCGGGGCGCGACCGCCGAGGAGATGGCGACGCGGCAGCGCGACATCTCGGTGAGCGAGTTCTTCGCCAAGAACCGCCACCTGCTCGGCTTCGACAACCCGCGAAAGGCCCTCCTGACCACCGTGAAGGAAGCGGTCGACAACTCGCTTGACGCGTGCGAGGAGGCGGGAATCCTGCCCGAGATCGCGGTGGTCATCGAGGACCTGCAGCCCGACCGGCCGGCGACCGCGAAGAGCTCTCGGTACCGGGTGACGGTCATCGACAACGGCCCGGGCATCGTCCGCAAGCAGGTCGAGAACATCTTCGGGCGGCTGCTCTACGGCTCGAAGTTCCATCGGCTGAAGATGAGCCGTGGTCAGCAGGGAATCGGCATCTCGGCGGCGGGCATGTACGGTCTCATCACGACCGGCCGGCCGATACTCATCACCACGCGGCCGAAGGCGAGCCAGCCGGCGCATCGCATCGAGCTGGCGATGAACACGAAGACGAACCGCGCCGAGGTGACGGCCGACGCGGAGACGTCGGACTTCCCGCCGGCCCGCTTCCGCACGGTCGCGGCCGGCGCCCGCGAGCTGTCGGCGAAGGGCGAGTTCCTCGACGCGAAGTCGTTCGCGACCGGGACCAGCGTCTCGATCGAGCTCGAGGGCCGCTACCAGAAGGGCCGCGGGTCGGTCGACGAGTTCCTCGAGCTGACCGCGATCGCGAATCCGCACGCGAGGTTCACCTTCGTCCCGCCGACGCGGGTCGCGGCCGACGAGGAGGACTCGGGACTCGTGCCGCCGTCCGTCGCGTCGGCGACGCCCGCCCCCGTCCCCACGGTGACCACCGAGACCGGCGGCGTGACGGCCTTCCCGCGCGGCGTGCAGGAACTTCCTCCGGAGACCCGCGAGATCCAGCCGCATCCGAAGGGCATCGAGCTGGGCATCCTGTTGCAGATGCTGAAGGACTACGAGGCCACCGAGAAGGGCTCGCTCTTCAATTTCCTGCAGGAGCGGTTCTGTCGGGTGTCGAGCGCGACCGCGGCGTCGATGTGCAAGGCGATCGGCGTCAGTACCCGCACCCGGGCCGGCGACGTCGAGCCGCCGCAGGCCGAGCGGCTTTTCGCCGAGTTCGAGACCGCGAAGCTCGCCCCGCCGCCGACCGACTGCCTCGCGCCGATCGGCGTGCGGCAGCTGCTCGCGGGCCTCCTGAAGGGCGT
>JBEIUL010000388.1:0-2871 GCA_040374395.1 Phycisphaeraceae bacterium | reverse complement strand
GGGCGGCGCCCGCACCGCGCTCCTCTGCTGGGCCTTCGCCCGCGGCCGCGGGGGGAAGTTCCTCCTCCGCATCGAGGACACCGACCAGAAGCGGTCGTCGGACGCGGCGAGCGTCGGCTTCCTCAAGGATCTCGACTGGCTCGGCATCGACTGGAACGAGGGCCCCGAGTGGACGCGGCCCGACGGACGCACCGTCGGCGGCGGCCCGAACGGACCGTACTTCCAGAGCGAACGCGTCGCGACCTACGACCATCACCTCGGCCGGCTGCTCGACTCGGGCGCGGCGTACTACGCCTTCGACACCGCCGAGGAACTCGACGCGAAGCGGAAGGCCGCGACCGCCCGCGGCGAGGCGTTCCGCTACCGCATCGAGGGCCCGGCGATCCCGCGGGCCGAGGCCGAGCGGCGGATCGCGGCCGGCGAGAGCGCGGTGATCCGGTTTCGCACGCCGGTCGCGCCGATCACGATCGTCGACGAGATCCTCGGCGAGGCGACGCTGCCCGCGGGCGAGGTCGACGACTTCGTGATCCGCAAGGCCGACGGCTTCCCGACCTACCACTTCGCGGTCGTGGTCGACGACGAGCTCATGGGCGTCACGCACGTCCTGCGGGCCCAGGAGCACTTCAACAACACCGCCAAGCACATCGTGCTGCAGGATGCGCTCGGCTTCCGGCGCCCGACCTACGGGCACCTGCCGCTCATCTTCAACCCCGACGGCAGCAAGATGAGCAAGCGCGACAAGGACAAGACGCTGCGGAAGGCGGTCGAGGACCGCAAGCTTTCCGGCCCGCCCGCGGGAACCGTCGACGAGGCGACGTTCGCGGCGTGGCGCAAGGACAAGAACATGCAGCTCGAGTTTGCCTCGGCCGAGCGGCTGGCGGCGGCGCTCGATGTCGCGCTGCCCGAGATCAACGTCGACGACTTCCGGCGGTCGGGCTACCTGCCGGAAGTGCTGTGCAACTTCCTCGCCCTGAACGGCTGGAGCCCGGGCGGCGACCGCGAGAAGTTCGACAACGAGTTCCTGGCGAGGACTTTTGATCTCAAGCGGGTCGTGAAGACGCCCGCGAAGTTCGACCGCGTGAAGCTGCTCGCGTTCAACTGCGACGCGATCACCGGCATGCCGCGCGACGAGTTCGTGCGCCGCTCGCGGCTGCACGGCGAGGCCTGCCACGCCGAGTTCCTCGAGCGGCTCACGGCCGAGCAGTTCAGGCTGCTTGCCGAGGCGAGCCACGAACGGTCGAAGACCCTCGACGATCTCTACCGCGGCAACCGCTGGCTGGTCACCGCCGACGACGCGGTCGAGTTCGCCGACGCGAAGCCGGCCCGGAAGGCGATGCTCGAGGGGACGCCGAGCGGGCTTGAGTTGCTGCGCGGCGTGCGGGGGACGCTCGGGGGACTGGCCGCCTGGACCCGCGAGTCGCTCGAGACCGCGGTCACCGCCTTCGCCGCCGAGCGCTGCGAGGGCAACCTCGGCCGCATCGCCCAGCCGCTGCGGGTCGGGGTCACCGGCGCGACGGTCAGCCCGCCGATCTTCGACACGCTGGCGATCCTCGGGAAGGACGCCACGCTCCGCCGCATCGACCGCTGCCTCGCCGCCTGGGAGGCCCGGGTGGGCGTGAAGGCCGGCTGAGGCCGCGTTCCCGCGGGTTTCCCGATGCTTGCCGATCGGCGGCGGGTACTGCTACTATCCCCGGCCCGCAAGGGAAGCCGGACCGTTGGCGCAGTTGGCTAGCGCGCCTCCATGACACGGAGGAGGTCACTGGTTCAAGTCCAGTACGGTCCATTCAGTCACGTGACTCGCCCCCGTCCATCGACGGGGGCTGTTTGTTTCAGGGTGTCCGTGGCGTTTCGGGCGCGGCGAAAGGGCCCGGCGGTCGGCGCCGGGCCCCTTCAGCGATGGTGCGATCGAAACGAGACGTTCGGGTCGGTCCGCTTCAGCGGCGGCGCCGTCCGGTCACGCCGACCAGCCCGAGGGCCGCGAGGCCTGCGGCGCCGGGCAGCGGAATGACGCCGCCGGTCCCGGAGAAGAGCTGGAACTGGGTGTGGTAGTTCGGGACGCTGGTCCGCCAGTTGGTAAATCCGGAATACGGGAACCAATGCGCGTACGGATCGCCGCCACCGACGGCCTGGGAGGCCCAACCCCACTGGGGCGAAAAATCGACGACGGCCTGGATGGCGATCCAGTAGGTCGTTCCGGCCGTGGCGAGGAAGCCGGCGCCGAGACTCACGTCGTATCGGAGGATGTTGCTGAAGCCGCCGGAGAGCGGGGCGCCGGTATCGAGGACCGTGGCCGAGACCGAGAACGAGTGGAGGGCGGTTCCCGTGGGATCGCCGGGAGTCCCGGTCGGCTGCCCGCCCGCATCCGCGTAGACGAGGACGTTGAAGCTCGAGATCGGTGCCGGGTCGCCGTTGAAGTACGCGCCCCAGAAACGGATCTTCTGCACCGTGGCGTTCGCGGCGAGGCTGAAGTCGTCTGCGACTTGCGAGGCGAACGTCAACGTACCACCCGTGGAGAGCTGCGACGAGGCGGCCGACGTGGTCGCCACGGTTCCCGCGAACTGGTCGAAGAGGAGGGCGGCGGAGGCCGAGGATCCGCAGGCGAGCGGAAGGGCCAAGGACACGAGTGCGATGGGGACGCTGCGATTCATGGGTCTTTCTCCGTATGGACGTTCTGTGCTCGACGAGGCGGCGGACGGGTCGCCGGAAACGGGGGCGAGTTCCGGAATGCATCGGTCCCCCGCGACGGTACAGCCGGAGTCCGGGTGCGCCGGACGGCCATGGCCGGAGATTCGCCAGATAACTGATTATAGGACGAAGGGAAGGGTTTGTCCGGAATGCCGTGCAGGCCGGACGTTTAGAGGGTGGCCGATC